>SYJV01000249.1 GCA_005798335.1 Planctomycetaceae bacterium
CACTTCCTTACACTGCTTCTGATTTTCACTCCAATGCGCTAAACCTCGCCGCAATGCACCCTACGCTTTCGGCACTAACCAATCCCCTTTTTTCCGTTAGCCCAGTGGCTAGAAATTCCACTTGCCGTTGAACCAAGACAAAAGCGTCAGCAGCTCCCCCAGACTCTCCTGGTTTCCAGCCTTAGCCCTTTCCAAAATCGACAACATCCTTGCCCGAGCATCTGAACTCATCGTCACCTCGACATAGAGTTATGGCTGAACGCAGAACCAATTGTCACGCAGAAAAGTATCAAAAAATCGAAACTGCCGCGCAATTGTGGGAGCATGTGACACCAGATCAAGCGCCGCCAATAAACTTCGACGCTTCCGGTGAACGTTCAATTTCTGTAACTCTAGTGAAGCTCAGGCGTTACAAAAATTTGAGCTATGCGTCAGCTATTTCTCCCCAAAGCGACGACATTCAACGATTTTAGGATAATCCCATGGGCCAAAAGTTCCGCATTTGCAAAATAAACCAAGTTGGTAATTTAGTAAATTTGAATGCAAGCGTAACATTTCTTTGGGTAGAAATAGCAAATTCCCCCGACGCGGGTCGCCTTACGAGCAATCAATGCGTGCCAGCCTAATCAATCTGAGGATGGCTGAACTGCCTCCGCATTGTTGCGAATCGACTACTCGTCCTGCAACTAATGCCAATTTTTGGAAAATGCAGTTCTCTATTCGAGCATCAGCTTGCTTCTCGATTTAGTTCTTCAGCAATCTTAGCGAATTGCTCCTGTTGTTGGCGTGTGATCTTGGGATAGTCAATTGCTTTGCCCTCGAGTTTAGCTGCGATGATGTCAGCGATTGCTGCACGAGCGTACCATTTGTCGTCACCGGGAATCACGTACCAGGGAGCCCATTTCGTACTTGTATTGGCAAGTGCCTCTTCATAGGCTTTGCGATAATTGGCCCAGAGCTTGCGTTCCTCGATGTCGCGCGGATTAAATTTCCAGTGCTTTTCGGGTTCCTTCAAGCGTTCCAAGAAGCGGTCTTTTTGAGCGGACTTGGATACGTTGAGAAAAAACTTCAAGATCAGTGTGCCGTGTGATACCAGCGAGCGTTCGAAGGCATTGATTTCGCGAAAACGCTGGTCCCAGAGTTTTTCCAGTGATTTCGGTTTAAGCGATTTCAGCTTTGCAATACGTTGCGGTTGGAGAAATTCTGGATGGACGCGTACCACGATGACCTCTTCGTAGTACGATCGATTGAACAGGCTGATCATCCCTTTCTCAGGCAGGTACGGCCCTGTTCGCCATAAAAAGTGGTGTTCCAATTCCGCAGCGCTGGGCGCCTTAAATGCATAGGCGCGGCACCCCAAGGGATTGACGCCGCTCATGACATGCCGAATGATCCCATCTTTGCCCGACGCGTCCATGCCTTGCAAGATTACAAGCAGAGCCACACGATCATTGGCATATAGACGACTTTGAGCCTCATGCAATGCAGTTACGTCTCCCGCCAATGCCTCAATTCCTTGCCCTTGATCGGCCAACTCTTTACCAGCGACAGTCGGCAGTTTCGCCAAGTTGAGTTTATTGCCAGGCTTGACGATGAATCGATCTTCGTCGAAGCGATGTTTCTTGCTCATACCTACGCACTTTACAAAATTATTAAAACTGATCGCCACTAAACTGTATTAAGTTAGCCAGCGATTCGCATCGCCCGAGAGTTTAATTGTTTGCACTGAGGCTCAAGATTCAAAATTGGTGGGATTTGAACGTTGCAATGCGACGAAAGCTGAACCCGTCAAACTTTGATTTTAACTCGCGATTCCTGCCGCAGATCTAATTGTCATGCGAGTGGGATTCTAGCACAGATGCCGGCAACATGTGAAATAGAATTCGTCCAGCGCTCCTGAAAATGCCAAGTGGAAATCGCTGGTATGGCCTTTCTCGTTTTCGCGCGCTGGCGCTTGCTCGCGGCGTGGTTCGTTATAGAATGCCGGACATTCTGTGGGCATCATACAAGAAGCAACCTTGCATGAACGCACCAAATGTAGATTGGGAACTTACCCCCAGAGACAGCGACCATGAATTCCTCTGCTCCCAGCGTTCTCGCCATCGCCGCTCATCCGGACGATATTGAATTCGTGATGTCGGGAACGATGCTGCGCTTGGCCGCAGCCGGCTGGAACTTGCACTACTTCAATCTTGCCAACGGTTGCTGCGGTTCGATGACACTTGATCGCCAGGCCTGCGCAGCGATACGCTTGAGCGAAGCACAGCAGGCCGCCGAACTGCTATCGGCAAAATTCTATGCCCCGATCTGCAATGACTTAGAAATATTCTATACCCGCGATTTGCTTGCCAAAGTCGCCTCAGTGGTGCGGCAAGCTCGTCCACGAATCGTGCTCACGCACGCCTTGTACGATTATATGGAAGACCATCAAAACGCGGCGAGACTGGCGCAGACTGCTGCCTTCGCAAAATCCATGCCGAATTTTATCACTGACCCAGCCACACAAACGTGTGGTATCGAGGTGACACTCTATCACGCCCAGCCACATGGTAATCGTACTCCACTGGGTGAGATCGTTCGGCCGACGCACTATGTCGATGTCACCGACCAGCTCGAGACCAAACGACAATTGCTGTTGGCGCATGCCAGTCAAGCACAGTGGCTGGACGAGACCCAGAAACTGAATTCGTATATCGTCGCACTGGAAGAACTGAATAGCGAAGTGGGAAAGTTCAGTGGCCGCTTTCAATACGCGGAAGGTTGGCGTAAGCACCTGCACTTGGGGTTCTGTTCCGCAGGTGCCGATCCACTGCGCGATGCGTTGGGCAATTCCATTCATGTAGAGTTGGAACAGCGAGAATAACGAGCGGTTTGATCGAAGTCGAAGGTTAGGAGCATCTGGCGAAGAACTCCTGCTAAACCGCGACAATTACGGCGCTAGCTACAGCGAAAAATTTACGAAATCTAGACGAGGTGCCACAATGATGAAATTGGATTCGAGAACGGTCGCTAGCGTAGTTTGTTTCCTTACCTTCTGTTGCGCCAATCTCGCGACTGCGGAATCGATATCGCAGTACGAGGCTCAGGTGCAGACGAATGTTATGGTACCGATGCGCGATGGCATCAAACTGGCGACCGATATCTACTTACCCAGCCGTGCGGGCCAAGTCGTCAATGCAAAGTTCCCCGTAATTCTGACGCGCACTCCGTACGAAAAAGGTGGCAATGCAACCATGGGTAAGTACTACGCTGCGCGAGGTTATGCATTCGTCGCACAGGATACGCGCGGGCGTTATGCTTCCGAGGGCGTATGGCATTGGATGACTGATGATGGCCCCGACGGAGTCGATGCAGCCAAATGGGTTGGTGAGCAAACTTGGTCAAATGGCCGAATCGGTATGCTAGGTACCAGCTATGTTGGCGGAACTCAACATGCCCTGGCGATGGAGGGCTCGCCCTATCTCAAGACAGTGATCCCCGTGGACGCTGTGTGCAATATGGGCTATGCCAGTATGCGTAACGGTGGAGCCTTTGAAATGCGATTTTGGAATTGGATCATGCTCAACTCCGGCCGTGGCAGCCGGGCATCGCGTGATTCTGCAACCGCCAGTGTGTTAAAAGAGATGGCTGACCAGCGGCATCATTACTTGTCGCTGCTGCCGCTAAGAAAGGGAACGACGCCTTTAAAGTTAGCTGCCGAATTTGAGGACTGGTTGGTCGAAGCCATGCAGCACGGTGCCAACGACCAGTTTTGGGCTCAAAACAACATCATCGATTTTGCTCACAAGTATCAAGACATTCCTGTGTACCTTGTAGGCGGGTGGTACGATTCCTGGGCCAGTAATACGACTGCCAGCTTTAGAGCGCTGAAGGCGCAGCCGCGCAAGAACCCAACCTATTTGATCATGGGGCCATGGATTCACGGTGGTCAGGGAGATGGGGCACATGGTCAGGTTTCGTTTGGTGACAGCGCCGCGATTCCCAATCCGCTGGCTTGGCGACTCGATTGGTTCGACCGTTGGCTGAAGGATGACCAGCAAGTTGTGGGCCAGCGCGATCCGTTCAAATCTCCGGTGCGCATATTTGTAATGGGAACCGGCGATGGCAGCCTGACAGAGAAAGGCCACTTGAAGCACGGTGGTTATTGGCGCGACGAGCGTGAATGGCCGCTGGCGCGAACAACTTATGCAGATTGGTATCTGCAACCCGCGGGGGCGCTCTCGACCGCGATGCCATCTGCCGCTGGCGGCTCCACCAGTTTTCAATTCGACCCCAAGAATCCTGTTCCAACCATTGGCGGCAATATTTCCTCAGGCAACGACATCATGCTGCAAGGCGCTTGGGACCAACGCGGCGGCAAGCACGTCTGGAATTGGCTGCAACCGATTCCACTGTCGGCACGCAATGACATCTTGGTTTTCCAATCGGAGCCCCTGCGTCGAGATATGGAGGTTACCGGCGAACTCAAGGTTGAACTGTGGATCTCGTCCAACGCCGTCGATACGGATTTCACTGCAAAGTTGATCGATGTGTATCCGCCTAGTTCGAGTGTGCCAGGTGGCTTTGACATGAACATCGCTGACGGGATTTTGCGTACACGCTTTCGCGACTCGTTAGCATCCGAACAGCTTATGACGCCGGGAGAGATCTGCAAGATCACGATCAAGCTGTATCCGACATCGAACGTGTTCAAGAAAGGGCATCGAATCCGGGTCGATATTTCGAGCAGCAATTTCCCGCGTTTCGACGTAAATCCCAATTCGGGTGAACCGCTGGCCCAGCATCGCAAAACTGTGGTTGCGACCAATACGGTTTATCACAGCCAAATGTATCCCTCGCGAATCATTTTGCCTTTGATACCATGAATTGCCGAGTTGGACAGTTCCTTGATCCGCTCATCAGATGCGCCCGTGTTTGCTGTTCCCCTCCCTGGCTCGCACGGAGCCGTGTGGTTTGAGCAGGATATCTAGTGGCGATTGCAACGGCAGAGTCAGGTCGCTGGTATTGCCATCAGATTCTGCTGAATCGTGCTGACCGCACAGAAGTGTCGAAGTCTTACAATGACCGAGCGAATCGAACAGGCAGCTTGGTACTATACCGAGCGCAGCTTTGGCGAGTTTCTCGTTCGGCCGAGCGCTGACGACCAGTGAGTCGATTGCGGCACTCAGCATGCGCTCCAGGGAAATAGCCAAAGCCTGTACGTGAAATGCTAATTGGTGAAATTCCGATATCGAACCGTGTAACCGAGAATAGGTTTGCTGCACCTGCGAGCCGTCAAACGCATACGCACCAATTTCGCCTACCGGTGGTAGGCACCCCAGCAGTTGGTCGTTGTAGATTTCTAGCTGACGTCTCAAGCGGTTGAGCTTGGCGGCTTGTTCGACCGGAAGGCCATGTCCAAATACGATGAGGTTGAGGCAGCGATGACGCATCTCGATATGAGAAATCAGGGCGCTGTGAGCCAGTGGCCCAAAGTCGCGATCCCAACCTCGCGATTCGAGAATTCCTCCCAAGCAAGCCAGGCATCGAGTGAGCGGCTCGCTGAGTAAGATCTCTTGAAACACGGGCATGACTTCGAACCATTTCCGAATCCGATGGCTGGTTCCGGGCCGATCGATATCCGCACGATGTTCGCGCAATCGATGGCTCCAAGTGTCAAAGCGAAATCGGCTAGCCAGCCAATAGTCGTGCACCGGTTCTCGATTCGCGCAGGCTCGTAGACGAACCATTGAACTGCCCATGGATGCAACCCAAGCGGCCAGCTTTGCCAATTCCAAACTATGCATGGGTAACCCCGGTTGCAATTTTCCATCGATCGTCGGTAAATACTACGACTGTGTTTTCTTTCCGGGCCGCAAAGGTCGCGCCGCAATGGTCCCCAATCGTAAATTAACGGAGCAATCGAGTACGTAAAGCGTGACGAAACCGACACTTGCGAGGAAGAGGGATTATTTACGGACGGCCAAACATACAATTGAAATGTTGCGAAAAGTCATCAGGGGACCGAGTTTCTGAACTGACTTTGCAACGCCGAACATAGAAATTCGCCGTAGGGAAGATTGCGCTACCTGCGGCATTATTACCAGGAGCGCAAATACTCACGAACTGCGGCTCGACTGGCTGGTATCAGCCGAACCGATTGTTTGGTCGCCAATGAGTAGACGGTTCCACTTGCGACGTCAATCAATAGCTCTGCGCAATAGTCATCGAGCACAAAGCGAAACAACCGGCCACCCTCGAGTTGGGCTGCGTTCAGGGAGAACGCTTGATTGCTGGTCCAATCAAAATAGCGATCGTCGACCAAAGTCGCGCGCAAATGGACCAATCCTGGCGAGAAGGATACATCGCGCGGACTCGGTAAATCGGTCAATTCGCTACCAGGCGTGAGACGCGCGAATTCGACTTTTGAGCCTTGTTGAATGGCATGGGCGCCCGCACCGGTCCAAAACGACCTGATCCGGCTGGTATCGTGCGAACGCTGCCAAAGCGCTATCGAGACTAAACAGCCACAGGTTAAGAGCACCACGCAAATAACAATTTTGCCTGACGTAGTTTGCTGCTGGCTGGCAGCAACAGCGGCATTCAAACTCATAATTTAGAGTCAACGAATTTAGAACAACGGGATTCGATTGTGACTCGATTACAACCAATACCGTTCAACGAACGTGGGATAAGCTTCCAGCTTGTCAATATCTTGTGCAAGCAATGGCGAAACCCCGCTACAGGTTGACAAGCTGGAAGCTTATCCCACGTTCGTTGAACGGTATTGCGATTACAACAACCACAATCAGCATTGTAATAGCAGTGTTGCCGGGCCAGATTCCATCGCACAACAGTTTTTCCAAATACATCGGACGTCTGTTCGCTCGAAACAATACGATCTAAACTGGTTTCTGGTTTCCTGGCGCGCGACTTGATTCTCCTGTACCAGGCAGCAGTTGCCAAACTGCGAATTCTAACACTCCCAGAAATCCAAACCGATATTCATGAGTTTTTATCGAGCATCTGACGCCGACAAGCAACTGTTTCTCGAACAAGGCTACGTATTAGTTCAAGGCTTGTTGCATCGTGACGAAGTTTCTTACTTGGATCGATACGCACGCGCCGATCAGCACATTCGGGCCCGCGCGACGCATCGCAGCGATGCCCAAGGTGGAACGACTTCGTTGACATTGAGCAACGAATTGCAAGCAGACCTGTATTCAGCAGCAGTGCGATTGCGCCGAGTTGCGCAAAATATATCGATTTTTCTAGGTGACGAAGTCTATCACTATCACCACAAAATGATGCTTAAGGAACCGTTCGTCGGAGGTGCATGGGAATGGCATCAGGACTATGGCTATTGGTACAACTTTGGCTGTTTGTACCCGACGATGGGCAGTTGCTTTATAGCCGTCGATCGAGCCACTCAGCAAAACGGTTGCTTGCAAGTTATTCCACGATCACATCACCTTGGTCGCATCGACCACGGCAAAGTAGGTGGACAAACTGGAGCTGACGCTGAACGAGTCGAAGCGATCTTGGCTCGATTGCCGATCGTGTTTGTCGAAATGGAACCCGGAGATGGATTGTTTTTTCACGGAAATCTGTTGCATCGGTCGGATCAGAACACCAGTCCCAATCCTCGTTGGTCGCTGATTTGCTGCTACAACACCAAGAGCAACGATCCCTACAAACCATCGCGCCACCCCAAC
>SYJV01000250.1 GCA_005798335.1 Planctomycetaceae bacterium
ACGGAATACAAGCCCGAAGCGCAAGCGAGTGAATAACTTGCGACGATTACGACAATTCACTCGCTTGCGCTTCGGGCTTGTATTCCGCAAGAAAGTGGCGCTGTCCAATTAGGAATAGCCGAGAAATAAGTGTCAGGTACCTTTTGTGCGAAGCACCTGAAGGGCGAGTTCCTCGCAAAAGGTACCTGACACTTATTTCTCGAGCGTGACACTTATTTCTCGAGCGATACTTAGTTGGATAGCCTTGCGGGTCGCATCGTTCCAAGACCGTCGGAGATATTGGCGGTGAATTCATGAATCGAAACCGACTGAGAATCAGGCCACTCGCTGTCGAAGCACTTGAGTCGCGCCGTATGATGGCGAGCGACTGGCAGAACGCGAACAATCCACGCGACGTGAATGCCTCGGGGCAAGTCACGCCGCTGGATGTATTGCTGATGGTCAATAGAATCAATGCCGGTCAAGGCGGTTTGTTGCCTGCGCGCGAAACCGGCAGCCAGGAGCCGCTGGTCGATGTCAGCGGCGATAGCGCACTGACGCCTCTGGACGTCCTGATGGTTGTCAATGCGCTCAATCGATACAGCGCGCCGTTGCAAATCGTTGCTGGGTTGTCGCCACAATCGGATCCCAACGGTAACGGAGTCGTCCTCAATCCCAACGTAAGTTTCCACGGGCAGACACTCCCCGAATCAAGAGTCAGCCTTCGGGCCAGCCAAGGCGATACACCGATTTCTATGTCGACGGAATCTGATGCGCAGGGTAGGTTCCAATTTTCGCTGACTCTACCGTATCGTGTTAGTGAGCTGAGAATTGCGGTCATCGATCCGTTAGGCCGAACGGCGCAAATCGATACGCGCGTCAACTTCGGCGATGTGATTCTCGACTGGAACGCAGCCAGCCTAAATGTAATTCGCGAGTGGACTACGGTTTCGAACGATCCGTATGAAGGACGCATCGTCACGTCACAGCCTCCCATGGTTGCGCGCAATCTCGCGATGATTCATATAGCGATGTACGATGCGATTAACGCTATCAATCCGACTCATCAATCGTATTTGAGTGGCTTGCCCTCGCCTGCGACCAACGCATCCTCGGCAGCGGCAGCAGCGGCGGCAGCTCATCAAGTTGCTACACAACTTTACAGCGAACCCGATGAACTGGCAGTGTGGCAAGCGACACTTAATGAAGCCTTGAGCACTATCCCAGACGGAAACGCCAAAACACTCGGTATTGAGTTTGGCCGTACCGTTGGCAATGCTGTTCTTGCGGCAAGGGCAGCCGATGGCTCGAAAACAAGAGTTAATTATACTCCTGGCGTCGATCCAGGCGATTGGAATCGCACGCAACCTGATGTCTTGCCACCGCTGTTGCCGCAGTGGCCGCAAGTTAAACCATTCGCACTCGCGAGAGGCGATCAATTTCGCCCGCCAGCTCCTCCTGTTTTGTCGAGCGGCGAGTATGCTGCGGCGGTCGATGATGTCATGCGCCTGGGTAGTTTTGGTAGCGCCACACGAACTGTGGATCAAACGAATATCGCGCTCTTCTGGGCTGATGGAGGTGGTACATTTACTCCGCCTGGTCACTGGAATCAGATCGCGGCAGATGTTGTTATCGAACAGGCTCGTTCGTTGGCAGATAACGCGCGGCTTATGGCCTTGCTGAATATTGCATTGGCGGATGCTGCCATCGTCTCGTGGGATGCCAAGTACGAATATGGGCTGTGGCGACCCATTGATGCCATTCGTCGAGCAGACGTTGACGGAAATGCCAGTACGGTTGCCGACACAGGTTGGATTCCGCTCGTCAAGACTCCTCCGTTTCCCACTTATACGTCTGGTCACAGCACATTCAGTGGAGCCGCTTCAAGAGTGCTGAACGCACTTTTTGGAACTAACCTATCATTTACCAGTCGGGCCGATGGGCACAATGGGCCATCGCAGCGACCGCTGGACCCAAGCGTGGTTATGTCGCGCACCTTTGCGAACTTCGATCAGGCTGCCGAAGAAGCCGGTATCAGTCGCATTTATGGCGGAATTCATTTCAGTTTCGACAATACCTCCGGACTCGAGTCAGGTAGACAGGTCGGACAGTATGTGGTGGACAACTTTCTGCGTACCACATGAGAGCCTCGATACAGGGCTGACAAAAAGTGAACGGTTGGCACTAGCCACAGGCGCCGAAGGTGTTGTGTGAGGAATCGCAATTCGATCGACGAAATCGTTTGGTGTTGGAACGTCTTAGGTTCTTTGTGTCACAACACCTTCGGCGCCCGTGGCTAGTGCCAACCGTTCACTTTTTTCGGCCCAAGTATCGGGACTGTTCAGCGAATCATTCTGATTTCGAAGATGGCTCGGTTGTCGAACCAATTGCGATCGGCGACGGTGGCTCCGAAGGCGGTGCCGAATTCGATCATTCCCAAGTCGCTGTGCGGGACCAATACGTAACGCAGACCAGGAAAAATCTCGGCAGCGAAATCGCCATTAACGTGCCGCGAGGCGCCTAGTGAATCCGTCGTTCCACCTGCGAGGAACGAATAAGTGCTGAACTCCAGCGTGGGCAGCAATGCCGAGCAATCGGATTCTCGCCAAATTGTGCTCACACCAAATCCGGTCTTCAAGACGTCACCGGCAACACCTCGAGTGCCAGCGATTGGCAGCCAGTACTTTAACTCGCCATGCAAGAAGGTTGCGGGGCGCCATTGATGTCGCCATAGAAGTCCTGGTTCCAAGGAAACGTGACCAGTTCCCAAGCCGCGGTGGTCTGGTCCTGTCTTAAGATAAGTGCGAAATATGGTCGCGACTTTTGTACAGCGACCATCGATTACCAAACCCTTGGCACCGATCACCATATCGCCAAAACCAACCGTGTTGTCGTTGCGCTCGGGGTTGACCGCGCGCATCGTGTATTCGGTCAGTAGCATGGCTCGCGAGTTGCCAAGTTCCATGCGCAGCACGCTATCCAGAATATCTACGCGGCTTTCCGCAGCGGGTCCACGACCGGGAGTTGCCCAATAGTATTCCAATCGATCGGGAGTTGCTAGTCCGCGATCCGAGCGGAACTTCAGGGCGACATTGGGTGTTCCAACGGCTGTATCAAGAACTAGTGGAGCATACATCACGCGTTCATGCCCGATCCCTTTGTCCACTCCAAATTGACGGCCAAGTAAACGCTGAATCGGCGCAGTGAGTCCTGGTTGGGATCGAGCCGGATTGACCATCGACTCGCCCACGAAACTCTCCACTGGGATCACTGACATCTCGTCGATGCTGGCCTGTGGCGGAATTATTTCCTGTTTGTGCTCGGCGATTTCTATCAGTGGTAAGCTTTCACAGAGAGCCTGCGCGGTAACCACCAGCGATGGTGCGTTCCATGCTTCGCCACCGGAAGCCATGTACGACGCAGGTGCATGCACAGGTACGGCAGGCAATAGATTTGGTGTCAGATTCTGGGAAGTCTCTGGACTGCTGGTCACACTTGAAAAAGTGCTCGCGCTGAAACTCGGCAGTTCAGCGGTGCTCGGCCCGAGTGATTCGCTGGCAACCAGCATCGGTGGTTCACTGGCGGCCAGCGGATTGTTCACGACACACCATACACAGGCCGCGGCGCCTAGCAAGGCGTATATTTTTGCTCGCGTTGGGGAGATCGCACCAATCAATTGGCTGTCGTCCACACCACTGGGCGCAGGACGGAACTCCTGAACCAAGTCAAATTGGGAGATAACACCGCTGACTCTGGTGATCCGGACCCTGGATCAGCGCCTACTTAGACTTATCGACTGTTCGGAATCTGCCGATAAAGCAAATGTTTCCCCGTATAGCGTTTGTCTGGCCAATGGTGCTGACGGACGATTTCTTCAGGCTTCCTTGGACGCTAGCAATCGGCAATTCCATGCAGTATCCAGCCGTCAACTGGCACGAAGGGCTATTCCTCCAGCCGCACCATTTTCAGGCCTGGGATCGTCACTGGAGCGAACGCATTTCGGCCAGCGAGCAATGGCAAAACCCGCATTCGTATGGCTTGGCGCGTATCTCGATCAACGAAGCCGCCCTGCAAGCCGGATTCTTCCAAGTCGACTCGTTAAAAGCGAAAACTCCCGGTGGCGTGTTAGTAGAGATGGCCTCCGGCCAGCAATCGGAACGACGCGAACTGCGATCGGCACTGGATTCTTTGGCCGTAGCCGATGCTCAAGAACCCGTCGGGCCTGTCAGTAGAGTGTCCTGCGTCACAGTGTATGTGGGCGTACCGCGACTGAGATTGGGTGCGAAGAACGTCGAGGATGGGCAAGCCGCCAGTTCCCGGTTCCGAGCGGAGATGTTGGAATTGCCCGATGAAGTCGATGCCTCCAGCGTTCAGCCGATCGAGTTTCGTAGAGTCAATGCACAGATTCTGCTATCGAGCCAGGATCTTGCGGGATTCGATGCGCTGCCGATCGCACGTGTTGTTCGCAGTTTAGATGGTGCGTCGTTCGAGTTGGATCGTCACTATATTCCACCGCTGCTGGACTGCGCTGCTTGGCCCTACTTAGTATCGGGAATACTGTCGCCGATATGCGATCTGTTGCTTCGGTTCAGTGAACAAGCGGGACAAGCGATTTCCGATGCTGGCTCCGATTTGCGAGTCAATTCGTCTCTAGAACTTCAACGACTGTTGCTGCTGCAGACCGTGAATCCGGCAGCCTCCATGCTGCGCGTCATGACAGCGTCGCGCGGCGTTCATCCGCAGGCCGCGTATTTGGAGCTGTCGCGACTGGCTGGAGCGGTCGATGTTTTTCACCCACAGAGATTCGTCAAGTCGACTCGTCCGTACGATCACGACGCTCTGGGACCACTGTTCCATGAACTGCTACAGCGCATTACTCAGTCTCTGGGTAACCTAGCAATAAAGCCGTACCGACAAAAGTTCTTTCGCGGAACCGAGCTTGGAATGCAAGTGGCTTTGGATGCTGAGTCCTTTGCCAGTTGCCGGCAATGGTACATCGGAGTCGACAAAGGCCAGCTCTCCCTGGACGCGCTCAATCAACTATTGTCACCTGGCCAGCTAGATTGGAAGCTCGGCAGCGCTCAGCAAGTAGAATGGCTGTTCACGCGGCGAGTTCCCGGAGTCGAATTGATTCCAAGTTCGGAAATTCCATCCGCGTTGCCCAGAGGAATGGAGTGGGCTTACTACAAGATCGAACAGGAGGGTGCCGCATGGCGCGACGTAGTCTCTACGCAAACGCTCGCCATGCGACTGAAGGATGTGTTGATCGTCAACCGTGATTCGCTGCCAGATAGTCGGCAGTTGGTAGTGCGCTACGGTGCTCAGAATATTGAGCTCCGTTTTTGTTTGTTCGGCGTGGCATGAGATCAAATAGAACCGGGTCAAGTTGTAGCCCTAGTGTGAATAGGAGATTCGCGAGTGCATCCACGGCTAGCTGGCTCGGTCGATCCGATTTTTGCAACCGCGTTAGACATCCTCGAACAACTCAATCAAGGCTTTGAGTTGCCACCGGTCGAAGTGCGCAACAAACTTTTGCTCGGCTTCGCGCGAGGGTCGGCGCTGATGGGCGCGGATCGTCGCTGGGAATTGGCCAGTTATGCGCTGGCCGCCTGGATCGACGAAGTCTTGGTGGATTATCCGTGGAAAGGTGCGTCGTGGTGGAGCAACAACGTGCTCGAAGTTGAACTATTTGGGACTCGCGTTTGCAGCGTTCGCTTCTTTGAACTCGCTGCCGAGGCTGCGCGCCAGGCTGATCGTGACGCGTTAGAAGTGTTTCATAATTGTGTAGTGCTTGGGTTTCGCGGCATGTACGCCGACACTCAGCAAGCCGCCAACTTGGCAGCCAATATGCGCATCGATTCTACGCTTGACGGATGGCTGCGCTCGACCGAAGAGATGGTGGTCGCACGTATCGACTCGCACCCGACAGTTGGTTACGAAAACTTTGCCGCGACTCAAACCGAGCGGGAATTAGAACGAATGGGTAATTCCAGCACGCTGGCACAAACGTTGGTTCGACGACACCGAGTATTGCAGGGCGCCCCACCCAGTCACTTGCGCAGTCGATTGGTCTGGTGGTCGCTCGCAGTCGCTGTCCTGCTTGCGCTGAACTTGGCCGCCTACAAGCTGTAACGGAAACGCATGAGCCAGTCACCGACTACTTCTCCCAAACAGAAATGGTACGCACCGAGCCGGCTGTCGCAAGCGGCAACTGTGACCATTGTCTTTTGTTGTGCCTTGTTGCTCGTTACCTGCCTAGCCTGGTTGGCTTATCAGGCCGATCCAACTCGAGTTGCATTGAGCGACTATTTGACGTTGCCGCGAGCAACTACTCTGCTTGTCTTGTTCACGTTCACTGGCGGTTTGGTCTATTGGGCGGCCACAGTATGGTTTGAAGAATCTGCGTCGCGCTCCGATGATCTGGAACAGGCCTGGTTGGCAGGCATGCAGGCTTTAAGAACTCTTGGAATTCGGCTCAATGAACTGCCGGTGTTTGTATATTTGGGATGTGCCGATCCGGCTGCACAACGCCGACTAGTCGACTCAGCAGGGCAGCGGCTCTTGATGCCGGTAGCGCCGAGTGGGACTAGTCCAATATCTTGGTATATCTCAGAGAACGCCATTCGCATTTTTTGTTCCAACGTCGGAGTCCTGGGGCGAACAGTCGTGCGTTTGCAAGAATTGGCGCAAGGCGAGAAAACAAACACGACTACAATTGTATCGTCATATTTGACGCACAATTGCAATTCGTCACCAGCGGCCTGCACGGTCAAGTGTACAGACGGGTCACATCCGCAAGACACTGCCCAAGCCACAAATCAACCTCCAGCGCAAAACGCATCAGTCCAAAAGAACCAAGGCGACAGCGAAGTCGATTTGCACTCGCCAATGCCGGGTTCTGCGAGCGATTCAGCCGCGTTGCCACCTTCAGGTGATCGCGATAGTCGTGCCAGCGACAATAATCGCGCGAATGCAACAGGCATCGCCGCTCGACCTCACATCGCTATCAATGGCAATAAATCTGATTCCAGTGCTGCCGAGAGAATCGCAGTCGGATTAGAGTCGGTCGAGGGTATGGTAGAGAATGAGCTGCGCCGTGATCGAGTACGACAGGCTCAACGGAACTTGGTCTCGGAAGAATCTTGTTTGAGCACTTCGCCAGTCGATACGATCACGTCGATCGAGGCAGTTGCTTGTCAGCAAGCCATCGAAGATTTTGGTACTAAGTTAAGATCTGCCCGACGGCCCGTGGCTGGGATAAATGGAATTGCTGTGGTAGTGGATGCTCAAGTCGCAACCGGCAGTTTAGCTTCAGCGGTAACCTGTGGTCGCGCCATTCAGCAGGACTTGGCTCAGCTAGAGAACATTGTCGGAGTGCGATCACCGGTAACTCTGCTGCTCAATTCCGCAGAGCATCTTACGGGGATGTGCGAGTTAATTAGGCGGTTGGGCCCAGATCGAGCCGCCCAGCAAACGCTGGGAGTGGTCGCCGACCCGAGTGTGATTTGTGATGCCAACTATGGTGGCCAAGTTGCCTCATTAGCTGTCCGCAGAGTCTCGCAAGAGGTTTATGATCTACTCAGCGGGCCGAACGTTTTGACTATTCCAGGTAACGACAAGCTAGTACGACTGTTGATTACCTGTCGCGGAGATATGGTGCGTAACTTACAGACTTTAGTGCTGGAGGCACTTGGAGGATCGGTATTACCCGCGTCGACTCCTTCCACTACGATGTTCTCTGGAATCTTTTTTGTCGCGACCGGTGAGAATCTTGCACGGCGTGGATTCGTGAAGGAATTGTTCCATCGCATGCATGCTCAACAACAGATGCTGCAATGGACATGGAGCGAGCTGCGTTGCCAAGCCAAGCAAGCCATTCTGTGGCGAGCTTTAGTGCTGGCAACAATTCTCTTAGGCTTGACCCTGGTGGCCCAACTGCTGGAGATTGGCGGGCGTTAAGGCGAGCGGCAGATAGTTTCTTACCAATACAAGCCCGAAGCGCAAGCGAGTGTATGCCAGGATTGACGCACTCGCTTGCGCATCGGGCTTGTATTCGCTTAGTTAGGCCTTGGTAAATTCCCATCTGCCGCTCGCCTAATAGGTTCGGGGTCGCCGATCCAAAAATTGCGAGTGCCTTGGGAGTAAATTCCGTAGGAAGTCTTATACTCTGGTTTACAAGGCACGCAACTGGGGCCATGCTAATGCTAAGCGCAGTCCTCCAGCAAAGGTGCCAAGCAATGACGCGTATTACTCGCCGCGACTCACTGAAAATCACAGGACGAGCTGGAGTTGCGGCGGTTGGTTTAACGCTTGCCGATTATGCCGCCGGACAAGCGACACCGCAGGCGCCGCCAATCCACCGCCAGAGAATCGACGAGTACGATCCGACGAATACTAGAATTGGCCACATCGTTTCGGCAACGATACGCGACGACGATATTCTCTTCCTGCAGCAGATCGGAGTGCGATCGATCCTGGTCAATTTTAGACCTGGCGAGTCAACTCTCGACCAAATGCGGCGTGTGCAAGAACGCTTTGCTCGGCATAACATCCAGGTCTTCGGTGGGCTTAACTATGCGTACCGGTCGTTAAGAATTCAGTTGGGTCAGCCCGGGCGCGACGAGGACATTGAACAATACCAAACCTTCCTGCGCAATCTCGGCAAATTGGGAATCCCTGTCGCCACTTACGACTTCCACCCGGCGAACACGTACACGACAGCAACCGTAAAAAACCGCGGCTACATGGCTCGGGAGTTTAGCGTCGACGACTTTCGAACCAAGATCGAAAAACAACAATTCGATCGCGAGTACTCTGCCGAAGAGATTTGGGCAAACTACACCTATTTCATCAAGGCAGTCCTGCCGGTGGCCGAGGAGGCGAATGTCACTTTGGCCCTGCACCCGGATGATCCACCGCTTGAAAAGATGAATGGAGTGGCCAAGCTGTTCACGCATTATGATGGGTATCGGCGGGCTGAAGTCATCGCGGCCGGCAGTCGCCACTGGGGCCTGACTTTCTGCGTTGGCACTTGGTCGGAAGGCGGCAACCGGATGGGTAAGAATGTCTTCGAAATGATCCGAGATTTCGGAGGCCGTGGCAAGATCCAGGTCATCCACTTCCGCAATGTAAGCTCCCCGCTGCCGCGGTTTCATGAGACCTTTCCCGATGACGGTTACCTCGACATGTACCAAGTCATGAGGTTACTGCGAGACGTAGGTTTCACCGGCTGCGCAGTACCCGACCACATCCCAAAACTTGACGACGACGACGGGATGCAGCGTGCAGGTCTTGCGTACTGCATTGCGACCATGCGAGTCATGCTGCGCCGCGCCAACGAAGAAGTGGACGCTGCGGGACGGTCGCTACCCTAGTACTTGGCCCGATCAGTGACGACTTTTCGTAAAATGCAGAAGAACAGTGAGTAAGGCTGGATATTAGAAGGTAAATCCATGCGAAATGGTATCTTTGGCCATGCGGCGCGTCGCGAGTTCTTGATCGGAACCGTGGCCAGCGGTTTGGCATCCATGAGTCGATTGGTCAACCTGGCTTGTGCCGCCGAGTCGGAGCCCCTTGCCGCGGCCCGACGACGAGCGGTCGGGCGCCGAAGAAGAGTGATCTTTAATAACGATGGCGACGATATTTGGACTGCCGGAGCCGACTCGATAGAGAAATTTCTTGAGGTTCGGCACACGCCCCTGTTGAACACGCACGTCGACAGCATCTACTACTGCACGACGCAGAACTTCAATTGTTTTACGCACGAGACGCGCGTTGCGCAGATATTCCGTGCAAAGTCCGGGCGCTTTGCCGAAAATAACCTTCCCAAGTTTATCGATCAAAAAACCGACGGCTTGCGGATGTCGAGCGAGTTCGCGCACAAGCACGGCATCGAGTCGATCTGGACGTTGCGGATGAATGACGTTCACGACGCCTGGACGCCAGAATTCGTGTCGGACTGGAAGGCGCTGGATCCCAAGCGGACCATGTCTACATTGGAGAAATCAAAGGACTTCACCGACCGCAGGCGGCTATGGAGCCTCGTGGACTTTGAGCACCCTGACGTTGAACCGCGGCTGGTCGCGATTATTCAGGAGGTGCTTCAGAAATACACTATCGACGGCGTGGAACTCGATTTCCTGAGGGCACCGATTTACTTTCGCACAGCCTTCGAGGGACGAGAGGTGACCGATGCGCAGCGCGAGGTCCTCACTCGACTGGTCCGGCGGATCCGTGCGCTGGTGCTGGACGAGAGCCAACGGCAGGGCAAACCGTTGCTGCTGGCAGTTCGCGTTCCGGCCACGAAAGCGAGTTGCCTGCGGATCGGAATCGACGTGGAAGGCTGGTTGCGGGAAAAACTGCTCGACGTGCTGTCGGTCGGAGGCGGATACATCACCTTCGATTCGCCCGTCCGTGAACTGATCGACCTCGGGCACGAACACGGTGTACCGGTTTATCCTTGCCTGAGCCAATCGGGACTGATGTACCGGACGCCGCGAGGGGATTCGACGAAACAACCGGCCGAAGCGTGGTTCGGCGCGGCTGCGCGATTGTGGACCGATCAGGCAGACGGAGTCTACACGTTCAATCTGTTTCCTGGGCCGGGAACCGACGCGGATCGCGAGTTCGCGCGACGAGTTCTCACGACGATTGGCGACTCAGAGAAATTGCGGGCCGCAACACTTCAGTATGCCATGTCTGACGCCGGTTGGTGGATGCCCTCTCATTACTGGGCCAAAGATGCCGAGGAATTCACCGACGCCCTTCCAATATCGCTCAGCCCGAACGATTTTACACAGACGAATATGATTGTTCCCGAAGATTTGCGGGGTGCGGACATTCACGTAACGGCAGAATTGCGAGTTGACTTTACCGGTCTGGCGAAGGACTCGCGGCCGACGATCCTGTTCGGCTCGGCAAATTTCGGCCCGCAATTAGAAGGACAGGAAATCGCAGGTGTGCAGCGATATTGCTGCCCAGTTCCGCTGCAGGCAATCACGCTCGGGAAAAATCGGGTGATGGTCAAGGTCGTTGAGAGCGGCGCCAAGCTTGCCGGCGTCGAATTATGGATTCGGCGGGAATAGTACAAGCCCGAAGCGCAAGCGAGTGTATCGGCAATCCATGCAGTACTAAGTATCGCTCGAGAAATAAGTGTCAGGTACGTGTCAGGTACCTTTTGCGAGGAACTCGCCCTTCAGGTGCTTTGCACAAAAGGTACCTGACAGGTACCTGACACTTATTTCTCGGCTATTTCTAACTTGCTCTGATTCATTCGCTTGCGCTTCGGGCCAGTATTCGGTATTTAGCAAACAGTGGAGCTGTCCAATTAAGGTTTCGATTCGCGCCCCGAAACATCAAAACACTTCACATTCCCGGCGCGATCCTTGCAATACAGCCGTCCGCCCGACAACACAATGTGCGGCCAGACGTCGCTTTCGAACAGCCCACTCTGCCGTGTCAGCTCCGTATATTTCTTCGGCGAGCGCATGGCCGACTCAGTCAGTACGAGTTCGCCACGATCCGCCCACACGATCACTCGATCGTCCTTCGTCGCCAAAACCGAAGCCGTGTCGCCGAACCTGCCACCGCGCCACAGCGGCTTGCCGGTCTCGAAATCCAGGCAATGCAGCCCGCGCCAACACCAGTAGATGTATCCATTGTGGATCACGGGCGAGCACACACCCGAAGCAAAAGGTTGTTTCCATTTTTCACGAGCCCCGTCGCGCGACACGTCAACACGACAAATTGAATACCGGTTGTACTCGGACGTAATGATAATGGACTGCCCCTGGACAGCAGGCGTGGCGATCGAGTTTGCGAAATCCGTCTCCCACGGAATCGTCGCCAACGTCTGTCCCTCGTGGCCGTTGTCGAGTCGGGCGACGAGCAGTTGGTGAATCGTCAGCACGACCACGCAAGGAATGCCGTCCACTGTGATCGGGACGAGCCCGCCAGTGTGTCCGGCCGGGTCTTTGCATGCGGAAGTCCACGCCCGCTTGCCGGTTCGCTTGTCAAAAGCAAACAGGTTGCCTTCGTCGTCGCCAACTTCGGATATCAACCACGGTCCGTATATCATCGGCGCCGCGGTATAGCCGTAGTCTCGGAGTCGGCGCGTGCCCACAAGCGGTCGCTGCTTTACATCGTACGCTTCATAGAAATTGATTCCCCATACATGCTCGCCGTTACGATTGGTGTCCCAGCAGTTCAAGTCGCCGTCGGTGCTGAGTGTGAAGAGCAAGCCGGTTTCGAAGTCCAACGTCGGGGTCGCCGATGGTCCGGAATAGAGACCTTTGTCACCATCACTCTTCCTGCCGTATTCGGGACAATTGTAACTCCGAGTCCACAGCAGTTTACCGGTTTTCGCATCGTGACACACCAGCGTATCTTGGGGCAACGGCTTGGCGGACCATCCCAATGTATACATCCTTCCGTTGGCGACAATCGGCGAACTCCCACCAGCACCGGTCATTGCGTTCCACAACAACGCACCCGGCCACTGGCGATTGTTCCAGCCGGAAGGCTCGCTGGCGACCGCGTTATACTCGGGACCACGCCAGTTTGCCCAATCGTCGGCGCTGCCAAGCTGAGACATCGCCAACGCAAACAGCAACGCAACGGCAACGAGTATACGAAACATCATGAGTTACTCCAGCAAGCAATGTAGGAGTGAGTTGTGGGGCCAAGCCAAGCAGACCTCATGTGGCGAGCGTTGGCGTTGGCAAAATTCTGTTGGACTTGACCCCGATCGCTCCGGTCCTTAGTCATTTTGCTTGCGCAATGGCCGAAAATCGGGGTCACGTTCTAAATCGGCAACGCGTGCGTAACCAGCGGCTTTGGCAGCTTCGATCAGCTTGCGAGCGTGTTCAATCGCCGACGCAACGGCTTGTTTGTCTGGATTGGGCGATGCGCTTTGCGCCTCACCAAGCTGTGCGAAAACTCCAGCCAGGTCATATTTTCCCGCGGCATCCAAGTCTTTCTGATCGTTGAGTTCATTAGCCAATTTTTTGGCTTCGTCGATTTGTTTCGCACGGGCGAGTCCAAGTGCCAAGGCAATCTTGCGGCGGATATTGTCATGATCGAATTCAGCCACGGCGCGGCGCAGTGCCAGCGATTCGGCATAGAGCTCGTCCGATTTCTTAACATTGCGACTGTGAAGTTCGACTGTTGCCAGTCCGTAAAGGGCCTGCGCCAAATCGGTCTTGAGCAGATAATTCTCTTCGTCTTCTCGGACTAACTTACTCAGGATTTCGAGTTCCTTAATATAGTAGGCGCGCGACTCGTCCAAGCGATCGACATACAACTGCATCATGGCCAACGTGTCAAATCCTTTGGCCAAATTCCAATGGCCGCTTTGCGAATCGGCGTTCTGTTGTTGGATGTCCTTCAAGCGATCGATTAAAGGCGCCATGCGCTCGATGGCCGAGTCGTACTGCCCGGATTGAAAGTCGACTCGCACCATTGCCCAGAGCGCGCCAATCAAGTCATTTTTTGCGGGCAGACTATCGGGCTTCTGTTGAGCCCATTTCTCGCGCAGTTGGAGGGACTGCGCAAACCAATCGCGGGCCTCGGTCAGTCGCCCGGCGGTCAAGTGTGCGACGCCCAAATCTCCGAGCGAGCCGGCGACGTTTTGCTCGACATCGATATCGTTTGGCTTGCTCGCCAACCACAGCCAGCGAATCTCGAGTGCTTCTTTGAAGTAACCAATTGCCTCGTCGGATCTGCCTGATGCCATCGCCGCCTTGCCCAAATAGACGCGAAGTTGTGCTTTATTTCTCAAGGGCTCGTTGAGTGTTCCGGACTTTTCAATGCGCGCGAAAACGTCGCCGATTTTCTTGAAGTAGTTGGTAGCGTCCAGCGGTCGGCCGACTTCGAGACTTACTTGACCAAGGTTGCTGAGGATGCCGGCGGCGATCATCTCTTTGGCGTTTGGATCAAACTCGACCGCGGCCATTCGATCGAGCCCCTTTTCAACCTTGCCGACCAGCAGCTTGCGCAGTGCCAACAAGCGCGGTCGGTCGGCCATCTCGTGATCGATTTCGAAGGTCAAATCCTTCAGCAAGTCGGTGGTTATCTTGCTTGTTGTTAGCGCGATTTTCGCGCTCTTGTCCGCCTCTTGCTTGGACTGTTCCGCGAAATCTTTTTGCCGGTCGGATTCGCCCTTGGCTTCCAAGGCTGCGACCTGGCTAGCTACGGCTTTGTCCTTTTCGACCTTCAATTCGGAGTTTTTGCCGGCGATGATGGTTGCCGTCAGAGGTCCGCCAATCATCAGCGCGGTTGCCAAAATTGCGGCGGTTGCCGACAAACCTGCGATTAAGGGCTTGCGCTTGGCCCAACGCCAAGCGCGCTGGGGTTTTGAGACCGGCCGTGCGGAAATTGGCTCGCCGTTGGCAAACGCCGTCAGATCCTTCAGCACATCGCGCACACTTGCATAGCGTTTCTCGGGTTCCTTTTCCAAGCACTTCATGCAAATCGTTTCCAGGTCGCGCGAAACGTCGGGCTGCAATCGCGCTAGCGGAATGGGATCTTGGTTTAACAACTGAATGATCGTATCGGACGCCTTGGCTGCCATGAACGGTGGCCGTCCCGAAAGCATGCAATACAGAATCGCACCGAGACCATAGACGTCAGCCGGTGGTCCAACTTCGCTTTCGCCGCGAGCTTGCTCGGGAGCCATGTAGCCGGGCGTACCGACGATATCTCCCGTGCGACTGTATTCGTTTTCGCCTTCCATCTGTTTGGCCAGCCCAAAGTCCGACAGCTTGGGAACGCCGCCCGATGTCAGCAGGACGTTGCCAGGTTTCAGATCGCGATGAATAATTCCCGCGTCGTGAGCATAAGCAAGCGAATCGGCCAACGGAATCGCGATGCGAACGGCCTCTTTTGGATCCATCGGCTGGCCATCGATTTTGGCCGAAAGACAAGTGCCATCGACATACTCAAGCGAAAAGAACGGGAGGTCATGGTGCCAGCCGATGTCGTATATGCGAACGATATTTTCATGTTGAAGCTTGCCAACCGATCGAGCCTCGGCTTTGAACCGCTCGACTTGCTTCGCAGAGACAAATTTGCCGCCAAGGATCATTTTGACCGCTACAGGCCGTTCGATGCCAACTTGATTGGCGAGATAAACGACGCCCATACCACCTCGACCGAGAACTCGTTGCAGTTGGTAGCCGGGGAGTTCGGGGAGCGACTCGCGCGAAGGACCATTGCGATTGGGTGATGACTTTCGATCATAGGAAAAGTCCATTGTGGCTGGAGAGTTGGCTGTGTCTCCTTCTGTGCTCCCGCGCGGCAACGGTACCGAACCGAGTCCTGGCGTGTCCGAGCGATAAGTCGGTTTACGGGTCGACGATTGATCCATGGTCAGAGGCAACGCAGCGTTTTTGCCGCTGGCGAACTCGACCGTTTCATCTCCAGCGGCTGGCTTGGTCCTCATGGCTTCGACAAGCGGCAGATAGCGTGAATCGATCGACTGAAAAACGCTCTCAACGACCGGCTGCCTCTCAACGGCGACCATTTTCAAGACATTTATCGGCGAAGGCTGGGGACCACCTTCTAAAGCCAACAGCCAGTCGGCTTCATACCAACGAGCCAAGTCGGACAACCAAATCTCGCCGCTTTGTTCGAGTTGCACGTGCAAGCTGTCCCAAACCGGATGGGAACCGCGCGAACGATTCAGTCCTCGTGACCATTGTTCGGTATGTTCCAGTGGCATAATATCGCCTCTCCCGTCTTCGATGAACGCGCGACTCCTCAGCGCTTTACGGCGCTGGCCAATCGTCAATATCATCCTGATATTCTCTGCTCGTCTTGTCTTCTACTTCGTCCCGTAAGCTCGATAGCCCTTCCGAATTGGACAAGAACCAATCGCTTCCTGCGTTGCCATACAACTCATCGACAGCGGCGTCGGTAAAGACAGTGATATCCGTTGGCAATGCCGCGGTGACTCTCAAGTATCGACTACCGTTGTCTCGCGGACCAGTACCGATGCCCCACATCTCGACGTGCAAGTCAATGTCGTCGTATATTCGAAGTTCGTCGTCTCCAGCGTGGCCAAATACGATGATTCGATCAGCATCTCCGGTGGTGAGACCGCGGTGCTTGAATTTTTCGTCACGATCTTTCAACTTGATCCGCAAGTAATCGCCTTGGCGATCCTGGACTTTGAGATCGTCGTCGTCTTGTGAACCGGAGATAACCAAGATGGTATCGCCGGGTCTGGCGGGATCGGTATGACGGTCCATCCTAGCACGACAAAGTCAGCCGTCGCATAGGGTCCGATCGCACCGCGAGCATCCTCGGCTCGAGCTCTGGTTACAAACGCGCCCGTTGGCGAGACACTGGAGTAGGTATGCGAAACCGTTTTCACATTACTTCCGGTCACCGGTTGGGTTGAACCATCGCCCCAATCGATCGTGTACGTAAATGTTCCGACCGCATCGACTGTGTCCGGCCGTGGTTCCACCGATAATATTCCCGGTGGAGCCACCTACGATATTGACTCCAATATGACCACCAATGATTCCAAGACCATTCTTGTCGGTACCGTCATAATTGCCGACAACCACTAAATATAGCGAGCCACAGTGTCCGCTCTCGAAAGATTGGCGTATTCGAGCGCTGTTCACAGAAGCTATTCAAAGCTTTTCAGGCGCAAGTTATTGTTCCATATGTCCACGAGGGCGCGGTATTTGGCGAAATGGCTCATGCCTAGCTGTTTGGCTGCCGCGTCGAGACTGATTTCTTCTTGCAGCATCGGAACTAACATGCGTCCGTCGACCCCCGGGAACGATTGCACGTCGCTGCTCTGCTGTCGATGAAATTCCAAAGTATTGTCGCCTGTCTTGCCACGACAGCGGTCGAGGTGACAAATCTTGAACTTCAGACAGTCATTTACTGGCCAGTAGCCGCTGGTTCGTAACCGATGCGCGATCGCATGATCGCAGCCGAGGATTCCAATCTTGAAGTCGCAGTTCTGGACTTGGATCGGGGCGCGAAAGATCCACATATCTTGCGCAAAGGCCATGTGGTTCTTCGCAAAGTTAGGATCGAGCCACATCCGACTCGATGTCGCGTCGCATTCCCAGCGAGCCAGTGCCAGCACAACGGTCGGTGACATTCTTGTAAGCAATTCGGCAGGAAACTCGTCGGCCAAGAAAATATCGATGTTCGCCAGCGCAACCAGTTGGCCTGCGAGTTGATCGTTAGCGTATTGGAATGCGCGTGCGAAGGTCAGCCACTCGCTCGATTCAACTGAACGGTATTTCGGGTGCGTGCGAATGTCTTCGGGAGCTGTAACGGCTGACTGCATATCGTGAACGCATGCAATTCGCTGGTCAGCCAGATTCCGTCTCAAACAATAGTCGATTTCTTCGCGACGATCAGCCTCGCGTTCGGCATAGTACTGTACGATCAAATGAATCATCACGAACTTTCCTGCCTACGAAGAATCCCGTAAGGATACTAGTCACGACTTAAGAAATACAATGGTCTGATTTTCTAGTCCTCAGCGAAGGATATGGACGTACAGCTCGAAAAAAAATTTCATTCAAGCCGCCAAACTTGTATGTTTACTTATGTGCAACTGGATAAACTAATAAACTAACGACTTTGTGCGATTTCGAATTTCATCATCGTTCAGACCTGAAGGCAGTATGGAAATGCGCGCCGCAGCTTTTCGCCAATACTTGTGGATGATAGGTCTTACCTTTGTTTTCGTTCCTGGCTGCGGGCCAGATGCTGAACAATATGAAACGGTGCCAGTAAGTGGCGTTGTCACGTGTCAAGGCAAGCCCGTTGCCAATGCGACGGTGAACTTTACGCCAAAGGACGATCAGGGACGTACCAAAGGGCGCCGCGGCCGCGTTGCTTTGGGAATGACCGACAACGACGGTCGCTTCAAACTAACGACCTACGAAAACTATGATGGCGCCATTATTGGCAAACACACAGTCACCGTTGGATTGAATTTCGATGAGAAAACGGGGCGCGATCCCAGTCGCGCATTTCCATGCCGCGACTCATCCAAAGAAGTGTCTGTTGAAGCCGGCATGGGAGAAATCAAAGTCGATTTTTGATTACACCGCATTTTTGGCTTTCTAATCACATTCTTCTTTTCAAGTTCCACGGAATTGAGGTTTGACACATGACTATCTTACAGAAGTTCCCAAATCGAACGCGCCCACGAATCGCTTTTACGCTGGTAGAACTCTTGGTGGTGATAGCGATTATCGGTGTTTTGGTTGGATTGCTACTGCCTGCGGTTCAATCTGCTCGCGAAGCAGCGCGGCGGATGCAGTGCTCGAACAATCTCAAACAGTTAGCTTTGTCGTTGCACAATTACGAAAGCACTCATAAGACCTTTCCACCGGGTTCTGTTTTGCCGCGCGTCTTTGCGGTTTATCCACCAACAGCCACTAACAATACTGCCAAGACCGCTGGTTGGACATGGAGTTCCTTTATTCTTCCGTTCATTGAACAAACCGCGCTCTACGATGCCACAGTCGGGGCACAACCGGTGATGGGTCGAGCGATCGTGGACGTCAACTTAAGGCGACTACTTCAGACGCCACTTTCGACGTTCCGTTGTCCTTCGGACTCTGGCCCGCCACTCAATGAAGCTCCCGCCGAAAGCCATTTTCGATTTGGCCTCGAAGTTGCCGGTATCGATTGGTTCATCGACGGTTCCGCAGTTGGGCCGCGAGTGCCCGTGTCAACTTCGAACTACGTGGGTATGCACCACCATCGCGCACACGAATATAGCGGAGCAACCATGGTTCATACTGGGGCCTTTGGTCCCAACAGCCGGACTCGCATCGGTGATATCAGCGATGGTACGACCAACACGATCTGCGTCGGTGAACGCGCCTATCGAGTCGGCACTGTCGTCATGCATGCTGCCACCTGGGTCGGTTGCGCGGCTGCGTTTCACGACGATTGCATCGATGATTCTTGGGCAACCGCTCGCTCGCCCGTGAACCCCACGCAAACCGTTATTTACAATACCTACGCTCGACAACAAGCTCTCAGCAGCAACCATACCGGCGGTGTACAAGTCGGTTTGTTCGACGGCTCTGTGCGATTTCTTTCGCAGAACGTCGACTTCTTAATGGTAGGTGGATCGAATACCACGGTCGCCGACAGCGTCTATGAACGGTTAATTCACAAGAGCGATGGCGGCGTGATTGGCGATTTCTGATTTCCTCGGACGGTTTCTTGCTAACTATTCCACGCACAGCCAAGTGTGACCGTTTTCGGATCGGTTGGAATCCGCCGTGGAGCAGCGGGCCACAATGAGTGCGAACGACTCCGAACCAAATTGCGGTCATTTATGCCGTGCGTGCAATAATATCAAGCTTGATCGCCAAATTGATGTCCTAGGCAAAATCTACATTGAAGCCAGTTGAATGCTCAACTAAACCGGAATGGTTTGGTAAGGATTGCCAGATCCAGTTCCGGAATCGGGCCTACGTATTCAGTTAGCGGTCCCGAATTTAACCGCAACTGCATGCCGTTTCGATAGCAGCCTTGATTATTGAATTGTTTACGAATCGAAACACTAGTCAAATGGATGGTACGTTGGACTTAGAATCGTGCCAAAAAGGCAAAACGCCTGGATATAAGAGTTGCCAGACAAAAAAAATCAACCAACATGAACAAGGGCTAATCCGACGAATCCCCTCGAGAGCATTCAAGGTAGGCGGAATATGATGAACTCGAGCGGCAAACACCAATGCCATGGCAAGCCATTATGTACTCGCACAGTGTATGTTCAAGCTTGAAGAGTTTGTATCGATTTTCTAAGGCTCTTATTCGCCATCGCCTTTTTCAGCGCCGCCAAAGGCGAGAATTCCGGCGAGTCTTGCTAGAGGTACTCGAAGATCGCCGAGTCATGGCTCGACAAGTTGCCGGAACTCTAAGTGCCAACGACACTTGGTCTGGCACGATTCAAGTAACGGGCGATGTTACGGTTCCGACCGGAATTCAGTTAACAATTTCCCCGGGGACTGTCGTTAAATTCGACACGGGTCAAGCATTGCGAATAGGCGCCGGTAGTACGTTCCAGGCCATCGGTACGGCGGTTTCGCCAATTACCTTTACGAGTACTCAGGACGATACAGTTGGCGAGGACTTGACGGGCGCAGCCGCAGGCGCTCCACAGCGCGGCCATTGGGAAGCGATATACGTTGGAACGAATGCAGCCACGCTGGAGCATGTTCAAGTTCGCTATGCAGGAAATACCAACAACCCGGGGAATACTCACCAGCCGTTTCGACTTGCTGCCATTGAGTTTGCACCGGATGTGTCTGCTGTGCTGCGCAACGTAACGCTCACCGATGCCGACTGGACTGGCATCAACGTTCAGGGGAACGCCACGTTGGACACGGTTCATATCGAGCGGACATCGAGCGTCGCGATAACCCAGCGGTCCAACCTTAGTCCGACTTATAATCGCCTCACTGCCGTTGCGACCGGTGGCAATCACGTTCAATTGTATGGTGACACGATCACCTCAAATCAGACGTGGGCTTTTGGTGGACTGCCGGCTCATTTGGCGACTGACTTGACGCTCAACAGTACACTGACATTGCTCCCCGGCACAGTTATTAAAGTGCCGGTAGGCCGTTTCATTTACGAGCAGAGCGGTTCCCTAAGGGCACTGGGAACAGCAACGCAGCCGATCGTGTTTACGAGCGAACACGACGATTCCATTGGTGGCGACTCCAATGCGAACGGCACTGCAACACAAGGAGGACCTGGGCAATGGGAAGCGTTATATCTACGCAACAGTGCATCCACCTTGGACTATGTCGAAGTCCGCTACGCGGGAAATGTTAACAATCCTGGCCATTCTCATGAACCTTTTCGCGTACCTGGCGTCGTTATACAAAATAACGCCTCTCCGACGCTGAAGAACACGCGGATTCGCGACAGCGAAAATATCGGATTGCAGATTGATTCTGGTTCGCCAATCTTGGACGGCGTCTCCATCGAACGCTCGGGGAGGCGCGCGATTTTCCAGGCAACCAATGCCACACCGGAATACTCGTCGGTGGCTTTATCTGGCAATGCCCAGAATCACATCGGCTTGCAAGCGGGAACGGTTACCGGCGGCAAAACTTGGGACTTCAAAGGATTGCCGGTTCACGTCGTCGGAGGCGATTTGGTATTCGATCCATCGTCGAACGTCACACTAGTGGCGGGAACGATACTGAAGTTGGAAATCGGCGCGTACCTCCACTCGCGCGGAGTGCTAAAATCCAACGGGACGCAAGCCAACCCGGTCATCTTTACGAGCAATCGAGATGATTCGGTAGGCGGAGATTCCAATGGCGACGGAGCCGCAACGTCTGCCGGGCCCGGCCAGTGGGAATCGCTGTACATCGATTCTTCGACGACGGAATTGGATTTCACTGAGATTCGCTACGCGGGTAACGTTGCCAATCCTGGCCATACCCATGAGCCCTTTCGCGTCCCTGCGGTTCAAATTCGTGGAAACATTGCTCCACAGATTCGCAGTTCACGCATTGCCTTTTCTGAAAACATCGGATTGCAGTCGTTTGCCGACTCGAAAGCAGTGCTACACAACCTGCGCGTCGAATCGTCGGGTCGTGAAGCTATCTATCAGGAGCTGACGGCTTCGCCAACTTATACGGGAGTCGTTCTTCGTGGAAACCGTGGCGATCGAATTACCTTTGCAGGAGGAACCATTATCGGGACACGGACCTTGGATTTTCAGGGCCTGCCCGTGCACTTGACGACGGACTTGATCGTCGGCGCCGATGCCGTAGTGAATATTGCCGCCGGGTCGATTTTGAAATTCCCCACTGGGGCTTACCTCCATGCACCGGGGACTTTGCGAGCCATCGGTACACCCGAGCAACCGATTGTATTTACCAGCGTGTTCGACGACACCATCGGCGGCGATTCGAATAGCGATCTCAATAATACCTCGGGCGCTCCCGGTCAGTGGGAATCGTTCTATGTCGATTCATCCACTTCAATCTTCAACAACATCGAAGTGCGGTACGCCGGCAATGCTGCCAACCCAGGTCATACGCACGAACCGTTTCGCGTGGCTGCGATCAATGTTCGCAACGCTAGTTCCCCTACGATCAAGAACGCTCGCATTCGATTCAGCGAGAATGTTGGTCTGCGAATGGACGCGGGTACAGGTCCGATCTTGGAAAGTTTGATCGTCGAGAATTCTGGTCGAGAAGCAATCTCGCAGGCGCTTTCTTCCGATGCGGTATACGCTGGAGTAACTGCGCTTGGTAACGCTGCCAATCGCGTGACGTTGGAAGGCGGAACGACTACCGGTACGCGTGCCTTTGATTTCAATGGACTGCCGATTCACCTTACCAGCGACCTAGTAATACGGCCGGACGCGTCGCTAACTCTCGCCCCGGGTACTGTGTTCAAATTTCCACAAGGAGCGTATCTCCACGCATCCGGCAAACTAAATGCCAATGGAACGGCAGCGATGCCAATTATCTTTACCAGCGTCCATGATGATTCGGCGGGGGGCGATTCCAACGGTAACAATCAAAACACAACTGCCGGGCCTGGACAGTGGGAGTCGATCTATGTCGATTCGTCGGCTTCGGTGCTGAATCATGTGGAAATTCGCTATGCGGGCAACGACGCAAATCCCGGTCATACGCATGAACCCTTTCGTGTCGCGGCTGTCAATGTTCGCAACTCAAGCGCTCCGTCGATCAGGAACACGCGCATTCGCTTTGGCGAGAATATCGGGCTACGGATGCAAGCCGATACCAGTCCACTGTTGGAAAATTTGGTTGTCGAGAACTCTGGCAGAGAGGCCATCTCACAAGCGGTTTCTTCGAGCGCGATATACGCAGGAGTCGTCGCAACTGGCAACGCGGCCAATCGCGTCACCTTGGACTCTGGTACGATCACCGGCACACGTACGTTTGATTTCAACGGATTACCTGTACATGTGACTGGCGATCTTACTCTTCAGACAGACGCGTCGTTGACGCTGGTTCCTGGTACAGTACTAAAGTTCCCGCAGGGTGCTTACTTTGACGCCATCGGGCGCCTGTCCGCAACGGGTACGGCGGCTCAGCCGATCATCTTCACCAGCGTGCATGATGACTCTGCCGGTGGCGATTCGAATGGCAATGGGCAGAGTACATCTGCTGCGCCCGGCCAGTGGGAGTCGCTCTACATCGGATCATCAACATCAACCCTAAAGTATCTCGACATCCGCTACGCCGGTAATGTGGCAAATCCGGGACATACCCATGAACCCTTTCGCGTCGCTGCGGTTCACATACGCAATGGAGCGGATCCGTCGATCGACCGTATCAGGATTCTCAACGCTGAAAACGATGGCGTGGCAATACTCTCTGGAGAAACGGTCGACATTGCCAACAGTCAATTTATAGGTATCGGTCGCACCGCCATCAATGTTATCAGCGGCGGTATTTCGCTGACAGATTCGGTTCTCCAGGGGGTGGCAACGGGAGTGCGCGTGGCCTCCGGACAAACCGCGAGTGGTCGCGGCAATGCTCTGGTCGGCGTTGGTACTGGAGTTCGCCAAGAGAATACAGACGCCTCGCGCGCCCAATTCGAAAGTAACTGGTGGGGCAGTGCGGGCGGTCCGCACGATCCGTCCAATGTGGACGGGATCGTCAACGCCAATCCCACAGGCACGCTGGTCACCGACTATGTGCGTTACGGAAATTGGTTGACGACGCCACCCACGTCGCTGCGCCTGGGACCGGCGGTAGAATCATTTCGCTATTTACCCGTGTCCAATCAGTTGATTGTCAACTTCCGCCAGCCTATATCGACGCCAAGTTTCACGTCATCGGACATCTCGATCTCGGGTCCGTCGGCACCAGGCATCAGCGGCATTCAGGCACTCAACTCAAGTACCTATGTTGTCTCGCTTTCCGATGCGCTCGTAAACGGAACTTACAGCTTGAGCATCGGACCCGACGTACATTCTCTGAGTGGAATCGCGATGGATCAGAATGAGAATGGGATTCCAGGAGAAAGCGGCGATACGTTTACGGCATCGCTGGCCATCGATCGTCGAGGACCCTATGTTATCGCCAGCTCCCCAGTGTTGGGTTCGACGATTCAACAAGCAACGACAAACGTTGTGGTCACGTTCAACGAACCGGTCCTAATAACGGATCTTCGCAATGTCCGACTCATCCGACCCGACCTTGCCTCGGTCTTGATCTTGGGCGCATTTCCACTCCCCAACAATCAAGTGCGATTCAACTTTGCGCCTCAAGCCGCTAATGGCGTCTATAGTTTCAATTTGCCGGCCAGTGCGGTTGTAGACTTGGCGGGCAATTTTATGGATCAAAACCAAAATGGAATTTCCGGTGAGACTACCGAACCCAGCAGCGACAACTTCCAGACGACGTACACGGTTGCCCGAGAATCGTTGCGCATCGTGGCACAGCAACCAGCGACCAGTACAAATGATGCCATCGAGAATATTGAAGTAACCTTCAGCGCGCCCATCTTGGCCACAACTTTTTCGGCTGCCGATGTCGGGTTGGTCGGTCCGCTAGGCAGTGTTCCGGCATTGGGCGTGACCAAGGTCACGGACACGCGTTACAGAATCGCGTTTCAACGTGCGACGGCAGATGGCAAGTATGAACTAACGGTTGGACCGGCGATCACGGACTTGGCTGGAATAGCCATGGATCAAGATCTCGATGGTAACAACGGAGAATTGGACGACCGCTATCGAAGTGTAATTCAGTTGGCCGGAGCCGGTCCCCAGATTACGCAGATGTCGCCGCGCGCCGCGACAGTTGCTCCGGTGTCCAACATCGAAGTCACTTTCAGCGAACCGGTCGATTTTGCGAGCTTCACGCCGATCGATGTCGCGATCGTGGGTCCGTCTGGTTCTATTCCCGCGACGGCCGTCGAGCGAGTATCCGACACCGTGGCTCGCGTTCGATTCGCTCAGCAGACAGTAGGCGGGAATTACTCAGTCCGCATTGGCCCGAATGTGGCCGACTCGGGTGGCACACTGCTGGATCAAGACCAAGATGGCATTAACGGCGAAGCTATCGACGACGTATTTTCGAGAACTTTCTCGATCGATGCTGGTGGCCCGTTTGTGACGAGTGCTGTTCCAACCGGTGGCATCAATACTCCCTTTGATGTGATCGATTTTACTTTTAGTGAAGCCATCGATCCCACGTCGCTTACCATCGACGACATGAAGATGATCGGGCCCGCTGGCACGATATCGAATTTGCAATTGGTTTTGATGGACTCAAACAAGTTGCGAGTGCGCGTTCCCCTTCAATCATCGCCGGGAACTTACACGATTACGCTCGGTCCCAATGTTACCGACATGGCGGGTAACGCCATGGACAGCAATCAGAATGGGATCTTCGGAGAGCTGGCTGATAAGTTCACCAATACGATTGCCCTGGCATTACCCGATCTTGTTATCGACTCCGCAGCAGTGCCGGCAGCGATCGACAATGGTGCTGCATTCGAAGTTACCTATACCGTGAAGAATCTGTTGGCGGGCAAGGCCGCCGCGCCTTGGACCGACCGCATCGTTTTCAGCAAGGATCGCTTTTACGGCAATAGCGACGATATTTTGCTGGATGCTTTTTCCCGTACGACGGACATGAGCGGCGAAACTGGCTATACGCGTATGATTTCCGCACGTGCGCCCTATGGTGTGACGGGTGAAGTGCGTGTGTTCATCGTCACGGACGCAGGCGAAACAGTTATCGAATCGTCTGAAGAGAACAATCGCGCGGAGCGATTGCTGACGGTGAATTACCAACGTCCGCCCGCGGACCTGGTGGTCGATGCAATCAATGTGACCGGTCCCATTGGACGTGGTACGGAATTTCCATTGTCGTTTCGAGTTCGCAACGATGGGTTGGCGACCACCGAAGCCGCGGCCTGGACCGATGAAGTTTTTCTCAGTCGCGATGCTTCGCTCGATGGTACCGATCGGCGGTTGGCGACGTTTCGGCGCGAGGGGAAACTTCAGTCAGGTGCCACCTACAGCCATAGTCGCCCTATGGTGATGCCAGAAGATATTTCGATTGGCGATTATTTTTTTATCGTGCGTACCGACGCGCTCAACGAAGCTGTCGAACCGGCGGCGGAAGACAATAACCTGTTGGCCAGCACGTCCGTTAACGTCACGGTGAGACCGCTTGCGGATCTGGTGATCGAATCGGTGGCCCCGATTGCAGGCAGTAGTCTTCAATCGGGCGAGAAAATTACCATTGAGTGGTCGGGGAAAAACACTGGCAGCCTTGCAGCAGACGGATCGTGGAGCGATCGTATTTTCCTGTCGACGGACAATGTCCTTTCTGCGAACGACATTAATTTGGGACAAACGGCTCAGACGCGAAGTCTCGCTGTAAATGGTGTCTATACCAGCCAACTCACAACCAAGCTGCCGGAAGCCATTTCAGGAACCTACTTCTTGATCGCAGTCCCCGATGCGACCAATTCCGTTCGCGAAGGAGACGGCGAAACAACTGGGACCAGCCATAGTGCCGCCCTCTCGATTGCCCTTTATCCGTACGCTGACCTCGCGGTGAAAAATGTGACTGCTCCACCTTTGACTATTGGCGATCCCGTTGATCTTGTGGTGAGCTGGACCGTCGAAAATGTGGGGGCAGGTTCCGGTCGAGTATCCACTTGGAATGATCGAATCGTGCTTAGCCGCAATAGCACGCTTGGCGATGGCGACGATCTGGTGCTGGGGCAATTTGCTCACAGCGGTGCGATGCCGAGCGGCACGAGTTACGAACGACGGGAAGTGATACCTCTACCGATCGCCACCAACGGTCGTTTTACCTTGTTTGTACACACCGATGCTGACAACGAAGTTTACGAATTGTCAGGCGACCAGAGCAATGTTGGTTCACCAAACCATCCCGTCGACGTAACGACTCGTCCGTACGCCGACTTGGTTGTCGACGATGTCTCGGTGCCGGCGATCGGTCGAGCTGGAGAGGTGATCGAGGTCGCGTGGACGGTACGCAATCAAGGAATCGCAGTAACAGAGACTTCTTCGTGGACAGACAACATCTACATTTCGAACGATCCCACAGGTGCATCGGGATATCGCTACGTGGGTGGAATCTCGCACGCTGGCCCGTTGGCCGTCGACAGTACCTATACCCAAAACTTGAAAGTCACTATCCCGCGTGATGTCAGTGGCAGCGTGTACGCGTTTGTAACCACCGGTGGTCCTTACGAATTCATTTACACTGACAATAATCGCAGACGATCGGCGCCGGTAGACATTGCAGCTTTTGTTCCTCCAGTCGTCGATTTGCGCGGAACATTGACCAATCCGCCGTCGCGAATTTTTGATGGCCAGCAGCTTGCCGTTTCCTGGACGATCATCAATGATGGCCCGCAAGATCTGCCCGATGGCTGGACTGACCGACTGTACCTGGTATCGGTCAACAATCCAAGTACTTCGATTCCATTGGCAACGTTCACCCATGGAGTCGGATTAGCTGCGGGCAAATCGATTTCGCGAACGGAGCTGGTCCGATTTCCACGCGACCTGGGCCAGTATCGATTGGTAGTCAGTATCGATGATGGCAAGTCGATCGTTGAATCGAGCGAATTGAATAATCTCTTGCAGAGCGATCCATTTGCGATCGAAGCCAGGCCGCGTGCCGATTTGCGAGCCGTCAATCTCGAAGCGCCTGCCAGCGTTACTTCTGGAACGGTCATCGATTTTGCGTTCAGGGTCCGCAACGATGGAACGGCGGACACGCCCACAGGAGCCAGTCGCTGGTTCGATGAAGTTTGGCTGAGTTCAACGGCCAATCCAAGCGGTCGATTTCTACAACTCAAGCGACTGTCAAATGGTTCGGCGCTCAGTTTTCCAGGCAGTCCGTCGGGCGGTCCAACCGAATATCGTACTGAAAGTTCGGCTGCACTTCCCTTGAACCTGGGTGGCAATCTCTACCTGGTGGCGATTGTCGACGTTGACGGCCAGGTTGACGAATGGCCCAGCGAGGACAACAACTATGTTGCCAAAAGCATAGCCATCGATCGTACCGAGATTCCGCCACCCGACCTGGTCACGGACAGCGTCAACGCTCCCACCGATGCATTCGACCGTAATAACATCACCGTGCGTTGGAAAGTCGCCAATCGCGGAGCTGGGCCCACCCATCCCGGTTCGTGGACCGACAGCGTTTGGCTGACCAAAGCGGTCGGTCGCCCCAACAGTCGCCGCGGCGACATTCTCCTCGGCAACATTGGGCATAGTGGCGTCTTGCAAATTGGTCAAGCTTACGAGTCCAGCGTCAATCTCGGTATTCCCGCAGGAACTCAAGGCGCTTACTTTGTCACGGTCTACAGCGACAGTCACGACAATGTGTACGAAGAAGCCTTTGAAAGTAACCTTAATCCGGACGCGCCCAACGACATCGACAGCAGTAACTTTCGATCGGTACCAATCAACATATTGCTGTCGCCTCCGGCCGACTTGGTCGTAACCAACGTCGTTGCTCCATCGTCGGCCAAAGGTGGCCAGATCGTGACGTTGAACTGGACCGTAACCAATCGCGGTGCAGTCGTTACCGACCGCGAGCGGTGGGCGGATGCCGTCTATGTCTCGATGGATGACAAGCTGGATAATTCTGACACCTTGGTTTTCGCATTACCCCATGTGGGAGCTTTGCAAGTTGGAGAAACCTATTCGCAGGAGGCGACCTTTACTCTGCCGCCTTCGGCGCTTGGATCGCATTTCATCGTGGCAACTAAGGGCCTGTGAACAAATAACTTTTACAACTTTCGGACTCGAGGCGTGAGCGAGTAGTTCCACTCGCCGTGGAAATTATCGCGTTTCAGCTTCAACTTTGCGAGCTCTTCATCGGTGACCTTTATTTTCGTTGGG
>SYJV01000251.1 GCA_005798335.1 Planctomycetaceae bacterium
CGTTCGAATCGCGTTCCCCCACAACACCTTCGGCGCCCGTGGCTAGCGCCAACGGTTCACTCTGTATCAGTCCAGGACAAGCCTTCGCGACTCCAGGCAATGCGCTGCCGAACAATTCGAATTGCGCAAAACCCTATCCCGGTAAAACCTGAGCTTAATAAACTCGAGCTGGTCTATGATCGAAACAAGCATGACGAATATTGCTGAAAACAAGTGCCATAGCCACTCCCGGGGTTCGTCAGCCGATTTGCAGTCCGTGATCGAACACGTCGCGCACTTGCTGCCAACTCAGGGGCCGATCACTTCCTTTGTCCACCACAATACGCTGCATGCATTTGAGGAGTTGCCGTTCGAAGCAGCCGTCAAGCAGGCCATCGCGACCTTTGATTGCCAACCATATTTCTCTGAAGAACGCTTTCGGGAACTACAGTCCAGTGGCAGGATCCGACGCCAGGACTTGCGCAGCGTCTTGATGGAAGATCTGGGTGTCCGAGGCGATGAGTTGATAGGTTTGTTTGGTACTCGATTTCAACTGCGATTGGCGATGCTGGATCATCCGATGCGCATGGCCAATAGTACGGAGCTGCGGTGGTTGGTGGCAGAGACGAGCGCCATGCGAGAATTCGAACGAAATGTTTCCAGCACGCTGCGCGAAAAAATGGTCAGCAGTACGCGTCAATGGGCAGCCCTGTGAAGGTGTGTTTTTGGAGTGAAGAATTGATGTTTGAGATTTTGGGGGAATCAGGGAAGATACGGGCGATGTGTATTTCTTGAGGAGATCAAAATCAGCAAAAAGTGACAAGGATGTTACTGATTGGCTCGTTTAAAAGGTTTGTCGAATCCAGTCCCGTGTCGGTAATGATGCGGGGAATCATTGAAAACCTGTTTCATCCCGAGCGGGTGGATCGGTTGTTCGAAGAGTACGCTGTGACCCAGTACACCCGGACACTTCCCTTTTCCACCGTTGCCGAAGTCATGGGGGAAGTAGTGTTCAATGTCAGCCCCTCCGTCGGCGCTTCGTTGCAGAACCGAGTGGATTCGCTGCCAGTTTCGACTCGAGCTTTTTACTTGAAGCTCAACGGCATCGAACCGAATGTAGCTGCGGCCTTGGTGCGCGATGCTGCTCGCCGGTTGGCTCCTGTGATCCGAAAACTGGGCGTGCGAACTCCGTTGCTGCCGGGATATAACGTCAAGATTCTCGACGGCAACCACTTTGCCGCGACCGAACATCGGCTTCTGGAAACTCGTGTAGAAACAGCCGCTCCACTGCCCGGTCAAGCGTTGGCCGTTCTAGATCCAGACCTGCGTCTGGCCATCGACGTCTTTCCCTGCGAAGACGGTCATGCTCAGGAACGTTCGTTGCTGAATCAAGTTCTGCCGACCGTCCGCCCGAAAGATCTCTGGATTGCCGACCGCAACTTTTGCACGCTGGGTTTTCTGTTTGGCATCGCTCGTCGCGAAGGCCGGTTTATCATTCGTCACCATGCCAGCATGCCGATGGAAAAGATTGGCCAGCCCAAGTTTATCGGCAAATCGGACACGGGTCGTGTGTTCGAACAGAAGGCCAAGATAATCGATCCGGAAACCGGGCGACGGATGACTATTCGCTGCATTACGTTGAAGCTGAAGACAGCCACGAAGGACGGTGAACGCGAGATCGTCATCCTCACCAACCTTTCCAAGAAAGATGCCGCCGCGATCAAAGTTGCGGATCTGTACCGCAAAAGATGGACAGTGGAATCTATGTTTCAGGAGATGACCGACAACCTGACATGCGAAATCAAAACGCTGGGCTACCCACGAGCCGCCGTGTTTGCGTTCTGCCTTGCGTTGACAGCCTGGAATGGGATGTCGGTGATTCATGCGGCTCTGCGAAATGTGCATGGCGAGGAAACCGTAGAGCAGAATCTGTCGAACTACTATCTGTCGCTGGAAATCGCTCAGGTTTATAACGGCATGTTGATCGCCATCCCGGCCGCCGAGTGGGAAATCTTTCAGGACCTGACAACGGCGAAGATGGTTTCTGTGCTAAAGCAGTTGGCGACCAAAGTAAACCTCAAGAAATTTCAAAAGAACACACGTGGCCCCAAAGGTCCACGAGCCAAACGCAGGAATTCCGGCAACGGACAACACGTCGCCACCGCAAAACTGCTAGCCCGAAGAAATCAATAAATCATCACCTTCACAGGGCTGGCGTCAATGGGTCACTCGTGAATTGAATCGCGAGAGTCCAACCAACATTTCCACCATTTCCGCGTCGCCTAGTGAACACGAACCAAAGCGGAAACGGCTGCGAGCGATCATAGGCGATTTGCTCCGACAGCTTGGATTTGGAAAAGTCGATCAAGTCGATGATAGAACATGGGAAACGCTCTGCCTGCGGTTGACCTGGCGACTGTGTCACCAGGGCGTACACGCCATCGCGGATCACCATCAGGCGGTTCGTCCACCGCTGCGGCACCGCGACGTGTTGCTCGAGGCAACGGCTGAGGACTCCGACCAATTAGTGCACGAGGTGCTAATCAAGTTCTGCGCAGCCTTTGTGGATCAAGGCTTCGGAACCTGGACCCTACCGAACCGCGGAGCAGGTTTTTTCGCGGCGTTTTCTACCGTCTATGCAGAGGCATTCGGTCCACCCCAGCGCTGGCTGAAATGCCTGGCGAGCGAGTTGCGAGATTTGCATCGACAGTCTGTTGGGTCGCTTGAATCAATCGAGGGTTCGCTGGCCGATTTAGGTGTCAGTGGCTTCGAGCTCGAAGGCTATTTGCTCAATACGTTGTTGGCACTTCGCGGCTGGGCCGGCATGCTCTGGCAACTTGAGAACAACGCAGAATGGACACGCCATCCAGCTCCCAGTGGAACTCTGACAGAGTTCTTGGCAGTGCGACTAATCTTGGAACGACTGGCGCTCAAACATGTTGCCAGCCAGTCGCTTGGCTATTCGGGTCCATTGACGCGTTTGCGCCAGGTTGGTCAACAGGAAGCCAAACGCCGTGCAACGGATATTATCGAGCAGCGCGCGTTCTTGGTGTTTCAGCTCGCGCAATTCCAGGGCTGGAACCCAGAGTTCCTGTTTCACCAACCCAAGGAGTTCTGGGAAAAACTGGTTCACGAATTGGAGGAGTTCAGTTCGTTCGAGAGGCGCCGCGTTTATCAACTTGCCTACGAACGCAACTATGCCACTCAAGCACTCGACGCGCTAACGGTGCATGCGCAGCGTAAACCAACACTGTGTGGTCAGAGACAATTGGGGAGCTGGGAGGGCGAGGCGGGCGAGGCTCCTGCCGAGCCGCATTGGAGTGAAATCTCGGCACGGCGGGAGCCTCGCCCTCCCGTCAAACTTGCTATTCGGACGGTCTCTCAGACCAAATTTCAGGTCGTCTGTTGCATTGATGATCGCGAGGAGTCGTTTCGGCGGCATCTGGAAGAGGTCGAGCCAGATTGCCAAACGTTCGGTGCGGCTGGTTTCTTTTCAGTTGCCATGTACTATCGGGGCGCAACGGACGCGCACTATTTACCGCTGTGTCCAGTGGTCATCAAACCGAGGCACTGGGTACAAGAGGACGCCGTATATACAGCCGCTCGCGCCCACCGTCGGCGCAGCGAGACGCGGCGAGCGCTGGGATCGGCAACGCACCGTTGGCACGTCGGCAGCCGGACGTTTCTGGGCGGAATGGTGACTGCGGCGCTGGGGACTCTGGCCGCGATACCGATGGTGACGCGCATCTTGTTTCCCAGAACTGCTGCGAGTATTCGCAATCTTTTTGGCCGCATTGTGGAACCACCGGAGACTCAGTTATTGCTGGCGCGAACGAACCACGATCCCAGTCCTGCCAACGGCGGAGTTGGGTTCACGTTGCAAGAAATGGTCACTATGGTCGAACGGCTGCTGCGTGACATTGGTTTGACTTCCAATTTCGCTCCTTTGGTGATCGTTGCCGGACACGGTTCATCCAGTCTGAATAATCCTCATGAATCTGCATACAACTGTGGCGCTTGCAGTGGTGGGCGAGGCGGACCGAACGCGCGCGCCTTTGCTCAGATGGCCAACGATCCACGCGTACGCAGCCAACTGAAGGAATTCGACTTGGAGATTCCCGATACCACATGGTTCTTGGGTGCCTATCACAATACCTGTAACGACAGTGTGTTGTACTTTGATTTGGACCGATTGCCCTACGCGGCGCGGCCACAGTTCGAACAAGCCGTACGCACGATTGACGTTGCGCGTCAAAGAAATGCGCACGAACGCTGTCGACGTTTCGAGTCCGCGTCCTTGGCGCTGTCGCCGGAAGAGGCTCTCAAACACGTTGAGGCCCGCGCTGAGGATTTATCCCAAGCTCGTCCGGAATACAATCACGCCACCAATTCGATGTGCGTGGTCGGACGACGCTTGCGAACCCGCGGACTGTACTTGGATCGTCGATCATTCTTGACATCGTATGATCCAACTCTCGACGACCAACAGGGGACAATTCTAGGACGCATCCTAGCCGCAGTAGTACCGGTCTGTGCTGGCATCAGCTTGGAGTACTATTTTTCCTGTGTCGATCCGGCCGGTTATGGCTGTGGTTCGAAGCTGCCGCACAACATTACTTCATTGCTGGGAGTGATGGAGGGAGCTGCCAGCGATCTGCGAACCGGGTTGTCCCAGCAGATGACGGAGATCCACGAGCCAATGCGAATTCTGTTCGTCGTCGAAACGACACCGCAAATCATGCTGAGCATCATGGGTCGCAATTCGGTAATCGATCGTCTGGTCCGCAATCGCTGGGTTCAGTTGGCGATCCTCGAACCACATTCCGCAACCATGCACGAGTTTGTCGGAGGCGAGTTCCGAGTTTATCTCCCAGAGTCAAACGCAGTGCCTTGCGTGGAACATTCGATCAATTGGTATCGAGGCTTGCGAGATCACCTCGGATTTGCGCTGATTGGAGACGTTAAATCTCACGAGTCCGCGAATCGGTCTGCAAGTATTGAGCCCACCCAGCGAACGGGCAATGCCAAGGAGGTGCGTCAATGAGCGTGGAAACTTGGTATCACCTGCTCGGTATTCTGGTCGTAGTGTTTCCTGCGGGATTGCTCTCGCTATTAGGACTATCGAGTTTAGCAGGGCATCCGCTGAGCGAACGAGTTGTGGCGCGGGCCACCGAGGCAGCAGTTGTTGCTGGCTTGGCTGCGGTCATCGGTGTCTTGGGGATGATGCTGACCAACGGCGATCGACGAGTGCCGATTGAAATTGGCAATTGGGTGTTGATCGAGCAATCGCAAGCGCACACAGATTTCCATTTTCACATCAGCTTTGTATTCGATCGTTTGTCGGTTCCATTTGCGATTCTTTCATTCGTATTGGTTGGCACCATTGGGGCCTTTGCGAACGTCTATCTGCATCGCGAGCAGGGCTACGTCAGGTTTTTCCTCTTCTATTCCGTTTTCCTACTAGGCATGATCGTCTCGTCGCTGGCCGGAACGATCGAAACGCTGTTTCTGGGATGGGAATTAGTAGGATTATCGTCGGCGCTGCTGGTGGCCTATTTTCATGATCGGCCATCGCCGGTTCGCAATGGGCTGCGTGTATGGATGGTGTACCGAGTGGCGGATGCAGCCTTTCTAGTGGCGGCGATCGTGTTGCATCACTTGACGGGTGAAGGAAACTTCGAAGCCTTGATGGGTACCGGCGCCTGGCCGGAAGGAAAAGCCAGTTTGAGTTCATCCGAAGCGCTGTTGGTTGGATTGTTATTGTTGGTCGCAGCGGCGGGCAAGTCCGCGCTGGTCCCTTTTTCCGGTTGGCTACCGCGCGCGATGGAAGGACCAACTCCGTCGAGCGCCGTGTTCTATGGTTCATTGAGCGTGCATTTGGGAGCGTTCTTGTTGCTGCGAGTAAGCCCGATACTCGAGTTGTCGGCGCTGCTGTGTGTTGCGATCACAGGACTGGGTTTAATGACAGCCCTGTTCGCCGCGATTACTGCTCGGGTGCAGACAGATGTTAAGAGCGCTCTGGCGTTCGCGTCGCTAACTCAAGTTGGCATCATCGTGGCCGAAATCGGACTGGGTTTTCGCTATCTCGCCTTGATCCATATCATTGGACACGCTTGCCTAAGGACATTGCAGTTGTTGCGCGCGCCCACGTTGCTGCGCGACTACCATACGCTGGAGAACGCGATCGGCCAGCACTTGCCGCATCGAGCGGAATTGGCGGCTGGCTCGGTCCCGCTGCGCGTGCGCGTGTGGTTGTATCGATTTGCCTTGGAACGCGGCTACTTGGACGGTATGTTGGCGGAGTATGTCGTCGAGCCGTTTGTGCGGTCATTTCGCTGGTTTGATTCGCTTGAGCGACGTTGGACGGATTTTCTAACTGGCAAGCCGTCGCGAGAGTCCGACCACACTCAAAACGCATTGGACGTAGAGGTGAAAGCATGAATTCACTTCATTTTCCCGGCTTGGAGATCTCGATCGCGCTACCGCTGGTGGGTGCGATCCTAGTTCGGTTCATGCGAGTTCCAGAGAGAGCACAATGGGTCACGGTTTGGATTTCAGCATTGACCTTGTGCGCGGCAGTTGGCGCATCGATTGACTTTGGGACCTTGGGCAGCCATGCGGCTCACGATCGATGGGATCTCTCGTCGGCCTTGCTGGGACATGATTTGTTCGTCATTGACGAACTTAGTTCGCCGTTGATTCCCTTGGCGGCTCTGTTGTATCTGGCGACGGCGGTGTCCACTTTGGGCTCCAAGGTCCGACGATATTCGTTCGCCGGCAATCTGGCTTCCGAGGGCGTTTTGCTGGCGACGCTCAGTTGCCGCGATCCTTGGAGTATTATCGCGCTACTGTTGGTCGCAACGGTGTTCCCTTACATGGAATTGCGAGCGAGAAACAAACCGACGCGCGTTTATGTCTTGCATATGGGGTTGTTTGGCGGTCTGTTGCTTGGTGGCCAGTTAGCCGCGGAACTGTCGTCGCAGATTCCGCAACTTTCAATGGTCGCTACTGCTCTGCTGACTGTGGCGGTGCTGATTCGCAGCGGCGTTTGTCCAGTTCACTGTTGGATGACCGACCTGTTCGAACACGCAACCTTCGGTACGGCATTGCTGTTTGTTACACCCATGGTAGGTGCCTACGCGACAGTGCATTTGGTGCTGCCGATTGCTTCCGATTGGGTGCTGCGCACGATTGCGATTGCGTCGGTCTGCACTGCCGTTTACTCCGCCGGCATGGCGCTGGTGCAACGCGAAGCACGCCGATTCTTCTGTTATTTACTGCTCAGCCATTCGTCGTTGGTGTTGGTTGGACTGGAGATCGCCACGCCGATTGGGCTGACCGGCGCGCTGTCGGTATGGGTCTCGGTCGGTCTAGCGCTGTCTGGTTTTGGATTGACGCTGCGTTCGATGGAGGCTCGCGTCGGACGTATCTCGCTGACCAAGTTTCACGGACTGTACGAGCATACTCCCATGCTGGCCGCGTTCTTTCTATTGACGGGTCTGGCGAGCGTCGGTTTTCCAGGCACATTTGGGTTTGTAGGCACTGAACTGCTGATCGATGGTGTCGTAGAAGCGTATCCCATGGTTGGTTTCGCAGTTGTTCTGGCTGCGGCTCTGAACGGGATCGCGGTGATGCAAGCTTACTTTCGAGTTTTTACGGGTGCTAAGCACTTTGCCACGATTTCACTGGGCTGTCGACTGCCGGAGAGGTTGGCCGTGCTGACGTTGGCAGCGCTGATCATCGGTGGCGGGCTGTTGCCGCAACCCGGCATCACGTCGCGCTACCACGCCGCAGTGGAGCTGTTGCGGTCAAGAGGCCATTCGCTGAATGGCCAGCACCAGCACTCAGCCACGCGCCAGCCAAGCTCGGCACATCCCAGCGGCACCGGCATCGATTTGGGAATCGTTCGTACACAAGAATTGCCGGCGATTTTACATCACGCCAGAAAGTAAAACTGACTCATGTGGAAAAGACTAAAGTTCTATTGCAACCCTAATGATGGCAGGTACGAGGACCTCGCGAAGGGAAATCTTTATCTCAATATTTTCCGCGACTTCACTGCGGGACTCATTGTGGCCACGATGGCAATTCCATTGGCGATGGGATTCGCGATCGCCTCGGGGCTTAAGCCAGAACAAGGGATTATCGGTGGCGCTGTCGCAGCACTGGTGGGTGCTTTGTTCGGCGGTTCGAAGTACCAGGTATACGGACCGACTGCAGCGTTCATACCAATCCTTGCGGGGCTGATGGCAACCTACCATAGCCACGCCTTGCTGGTGCTGGCATCGATCATTGCAGGTGTCATCTTGATTGGATTCGGCGTTGGGAGGCTAGGTCGCATTGTGGCTTTGGTTCCGCATTCCATCGTCGTTGGGTTCACCATTGGAATCGCGGTGGTCATTGCCCTGTCGCAGGTTGGTGAAGTGTTTGGTTTTGAGCACAAGCTGGGCTACGACTTCATGGACAAGGTTCATGGGATCTACGAGCAAATCGGCACGATCAACTGGTATTCCGTGGTGATCGCATTTGTCACGTTTGGCATCATCAAAACTTGTATCAAGATCTCGCCGTTCATCCCCGGACCGATCATCGCACTTGGTGTTGCAGTTCTTGTGTCAACGTTCATATTGCAGGAGAAGGGTTTGGTTCTGATCAAGGACCGTTACGGTGACATTCCGACAAACCTGTTGAAATTCACGTTGCCGGCGATTCCGGAGCTAACATCGAAAGTTATTTTAGACCTGGCCTATTTCGCCTTCGCGATCGTGTTTGTCTCGGGAGTGGAAAGTCTGCTTTGCTCGCGGATGGCCGATCGGCTGGCCGAAAATAAAGGGACACCTTACCATCCGGACAAGGAACTCTGGGCTCAGGGCTGGGTGCAAATCGTCGTTCCCTTGTTGAACGGATTTCCGCACACCGGCGCCCTCGCCCGAACGGCAGCCAATATCAAGGTCGGAGCCATCTCTCCGCTCGCCGGGATTTTCAAGTGTGTGCTGAAATTGCTGATGGCGTACTTCTTGGCTAAATTTCTTGGGACAGTGCCGATGGCCTGTATCGGTGGCGTGTTGCTGTACGTGTCAACTGCCATGGTTAAGCCTGCAGAAGTCATGCAGGTACTGGGCCACAACAGGTTCCACATCTTTCTCATGGTCTGGACCGCAGTCATGGTGGTTGCAACAGACTTTTTGATCGGCGTGCTTTCCGCAACATTCCTCTATGCCATCCTCTTTAAGTTCTGCGATTCAAAACTCAATTCGGCAACCGGCGACTCCGGAACAAGCGGCGGCCAGTCTCACTTAGCGGAGGTCAATTAGCCATGTCCGGTAAAACCACAGCTCCTTTGTTTCGTTGTGCTTTGGTAGCCCTACACCACAGCCGCCAGGACGAATACTTGCTCGACTATTTAGCGATGCTGATTCGGTTCCAGTTGATCAGTGAGGTCCGCTTCGTCCACGTCATCGGCGAATCCGGCTCTCCCGGTGATCAGGAGGTGGAGTCTCAGCTCCTGACCGAAATGAAGGCAAAAACAAGCGACCATTTTGTTGGCCTGCTTTCTGCCGATTCGATAAAACACGCGATCCTTCGGGGTGCACTAGTTGACCAGTTGCTCAAGTACACCGCGTCGGAGTACTTCGATCTGGTGGTTGTGGGGCATCGGTTGGATCATGCGCTGCGACGCAGCCTGGCCCGCCAATTGACAATCATGTCGCCGTGTTCGGTCCTTCTAGTTCCGGAAGGGTCCACACCAGCAATTCGACGTATCTTGGCGCCCGTCGACTTTTCGCCGCCTTCGGCTCACGCATTGAGTGTTGCCCTGCAGCTTGGCGCAGCTGCCGGACTGCGATCCGTCTCAGCTCTGCACGTCTATTTCGACGAATCGCGGACAACGTATGAGGGAGCGGATAAAGCGATTCGCGGTAATGAGACGGAACACTTCGCAGCCTTCGTTGCCGGAATCGACACTGCGGGAGTTCGAGTCGAGCCCCTTTTCCGTGAAGGCGTACATCCCGCGAAGACGATTTGCGAAGTGGCATCTGAACTGTCTTGCGACATGACCGTGCTGGAAACACGGGGCAGAACTTCGTCGGCAGCTATTCTGCTCGGCAGTGTGGCTGAGGAAACACTTTCGGAAAGCCACGGGCCGGTGCTGGTCGTGAAACAGCAGGGAACGCAAATCGGTCTCTTCAGGGCACTGCTACTGAAGATGTTCCAGAGGCAACCTGGTTTGCAGACGGATTAAGGTCTCTAACGCGTTCCGGATGAAATGACTTCATTGCAGGTTCCGCAAAGAATTCTTTTTTTTCTATGATGCGCTTTGGATGCCAATTGGCATTCATCTACATAGTGCAGCAACGCACGGTGGCCCAGGATCTCAAATCCGGAGCGAAGGCAGGACTTTCGCAGTTCAGACCACAATTTTCCGATCGTTCCTCTCTTCAGAA
>SYJV01000252.1 GCA_005798335.1 Planctomycetaceae bacterium
ATCAACGCGGAAGGTGCCAAAGGTCAGTGGGAATTTCAGATTTTCGCCAAGGGGTCCAAGAAAATCGGCGACGATTTGTGGATGTCGCGTTATTTGATAATGCGGTTATGCGAAAAGTACGGCATCGATGTCGAACTGCACTGCAAACCAATTCATGGCGACTGGAACGGATCGGGCATGCATTGTAATTTCTCCACCAAGTTCCTGCGCGAGCAAGGTGGCAAGGAGTATTTCGAGAAGTTGATGGGAGCTTTCGACAAATATCGTGACGAGCACATCGCTGCCTATGGTCCGGATAACCATTTGCGTTTGACGGGCTTGCACGAAACGCAATCGATTGACAAGTTCAATTACGGCGTCGCCAATCGCGGCGCGTCGATTCGAATTCCGCACAGCTTTGTAAACAGCAACTACAAGGGCTATTTGGAAGATCGTCGGCCAAACTCGCAAGCCGATCCGTACAAGATCATTTCTCGCCTGCTGAAGACGATCAAGTCGGTAGGCTGAGCGAATAGTCGGAGCTCGAATTTGCGACGCGCCCCAAGTCGAACCCAAACAACGCCGCCTCAATTCGGGCGGCGTTGTTCTTTTGCGGGCATTGAGGAGCGGGAATCGCGCGTTCAAATTCGAAAATTGGCGAGAGCTCGACCTAGCGGTAAGCACAGAGCTGGCCTGAGAACGAGTAAACCGATGGCGATTTTCTAGCCGCGGGCGTCGAAGTTGTTGTGTGAAAATTGCAATTCGATGGACGAAATCATTAGATGTTGGAACGTCTTGGGCTTATTGCGTCGCTACACCTTCGACGCCCGTAGTTAGCGCCATCGGTTTACTTGTTAGGCGAGCGGCAGATGGGAGTTTACCAAGGCCTCAGCGAATACAAGCCCGATGCGCAAGCGAGTGCGTCAATCCTGGCATACACTCGCTTGCGCTTCGGGCTTGTATTGGTAAGAAACTATCTGCCGCTCGCCTTATCAGCCCAACGCAGAGCCGCCTCGGCATTTTTGCTCGCACTAGAACAGGATCGTCGAGATGCTTGAAGCTAAGAACACCCAGCGAGCCATCGTGCGAATTGGATTCGATGGAAGTGTCCACAAGACTTTCTTGGGGCCTGAAGCACAAAAGCGATTCGAAAATGAGATTCGCGTGCTGCGCTACCTTGAAGCGCGCCGATGCGATTTCGTGCCGCGGTTGCTGGACTTCGAAACACAGACCCTGAAAATCGTCACCACGAATTGTGGTGCCCGCGTGCAGCAGATCAGCGAATCGCGCATGAAAGAGTTATTTACGGAACTTGGAACTTTTGGAGTCCAACACGACGACCCATTCTTGAGAAATATTACCTACCGCGCAACGGATGGCAGATTTTGCATCATCGACTTTGAATTTGCCACGATCACTGGTCCCAGTCTAGAATCGCTCGGAATTCAGCAATTCGATACCACACACGTATCGCAGGCGCGATCGCTGCGGTGGTCAGGTATGACTCATCCAGGTAAGTTTCGTCCCAACAACGAAGATGCGTATCTTGCGGCGATGCTGGACGATCTTGGAATTCGCTATCTCGGCTGGGTTGGTGATGCAGCATTGGAAAAAAAGGAGTTCATCTTCGCAGTCAGTGACGGGATGGGTGGCGAACGATCTGGTGAATTCGCCAGCAAGATCGCCATGGACAAAATTACGTTGTTGCTGCCCAAGCAATTTGGTATCGCCGACGAGCGATTTGCTGCGCACTGCCACGACGTACTCATTGAATTATTCGCTTGTATTCATGGAGAAATGACTCGACTTGGGAACTACGATGCCAATTGCAGCAACATGGGAGCGACACTCAGCCTGGTTTGGTTCAGGGATGGTCGCGTGTATTTTGCCCATATCGGCGATAGTCGCATCTATCGATTGCCTAAGGCAGGTGGCATCGAACAGATCACTGAAGATCATACGCATGTCGGTTGGCTGCGCCGAAGTGGCCAATTGAACGAACGCGAAGCTCGCACTCATCCTCGCAAGAGTGTGCTTGCACAAGCCCTCGGTGCGGGGCATCAATTCCTGAAGCCGCACATCGGGTCGCTCGAGTACGATCCCGGAGACCAAATTGTATTGTGCACAGATGGAGTCACCGATGGGCTCTGGGATCGTGGTATTGAGGAGTTAATCCGCCAACCCATCGCATCGATGCGCGAACTCGCCGCTGCACAGCGCATTGTCAGGTCCGCTGTGAATGAAAGTGGTCGCGACAATGCTACGGCGCTCGTTATCGAAACTAGTGCTTGAGGCTGGACTCATCTTTTCTGGCATTGAGGACAAAAGAAGGTCGAGCGTTGGGATTGCACGATGCGTTTGATCGTAGATTTTTGACAGCTTGGGCAGCGATCATGCTCGCGATCGTATACTCGGTGGGCGTTTTGGTAGGAACCAGGATGGTTTAGTGCGTTGCGATATGCACCGTCGCTCAGCGTTGAACCCTCGTAGGCGATGGCGGTGTTCAGCGTTTCCAGCATCGCTGCGTAGAGTAACCCAACTCTGCGCACCGATAATTTGCTGGCGGAGCGAGCGGGATGGATTTTGGCAGAGTGCAGCATCTCGGATGCGTACAAGTTCCCGATTCCAGCGACGATTGCCTGGTCGAGTAATGCCACCTTAACGGCTCGCTGCGTCGATCGCAGTCGCTCAATAAACTCTTCCAATGAGATTACTAGCGCGTCGGGTCCCAATTTTCCGTCTGCAAGTTTGCTCAGCAGTTCGTCGGCACTGACCAACTGCACCGTCCCCAATCCTCGCCTATCCCAAAACAAAACATGCTTCACCGGTGCATTGGATAGTTCGATCCTCAATCGCACGTGATCGGGATCGGGTGGTAGGTCGATCGATACCAGTCCGGTCATCTTTGGTTGTAGCACCAGTCGCCAATCTCCCGAGTGGATAACTACTCTCTTTCCCAATCGCGAAATACCATCGATCGGTTTCCCACGCAGCCGCCGAGCGATCACATGCACAGAGGGTTCGATTCGAATCGGTCGAAATTTACATCGAGCTGTTGAGACGGATTGCACTACGCCTCCAACAATAGGCCGAATTCCTCGGCACATCGTCTCGACTTCTGGTAACTCAGGCACAGCCACGTTTCTTTCTTTGCAAGCTTCGAAGGAGCACCTCGGCAGGTTTCAACCTATTGCTATCCGAAGGATTGTAACGGACGTTTCATCGTACTTTAGTAAGTCTGGCGATTTGCCGTATCAAGTGGTACGCTGAGGATGAATTTTCGAATCGTAGCACAATAGGACCAAGCCATGAACTACCGACAACTTCGCTCGCTTGCGTTGGCACTGACCATTTTCATGCCGGCATTTTCGGTACATTCCCAGGATCTGCCAATGGTAAAGCTCACCAACGTTCGCCGAGCATTTCATAACGGCGAGCACAATGCGTTTACGGATCTAATCCGTTTTGCAGATGCGTTCTACTTGGCATTTCGTGCGTGTCCGGACGGACATGGCTTGCATGCCTCATCGTCGATCATTGTGTTACGGAGCACCGATCTCAATCATTGGTCGAAAGTTACCCAGTTTCGAGTGCCTGATCGCGACGTGCGTGATCCGCATTTTTTGTCGTTCAAAGGCCAGTTGTTGGTAATTTCTGGTACGTGGTATTGTGGCGATCAAGTTACTCCCAAGACGGAATTGAATCTGCATCTTGGTTATGGTGTCAACACTGCTGACGGAGTCCATTGGTCGGTACCGAAGATGCTGGACGGCACGTTCGGGCATTACGTTTGGCGCGCTGCTGCGCACGGCGATACGGCTTACCTGTGCGGGCGGCGAATTCGCGAGTTTGCTGTGGGCAAGAATGGCGATCGATCGCTGTTCGAATCGGTGATGCTCGAGAGCCACGACGGATTCGTCTGGCGGAAACGGTCACTGTTCCAAGAGACTGTTGGGAACGAGACGGCATTTTTATTCGAACCCAACGGGCAAGTCGTCGCGGTCGCTCGACGTGATGCAGGACCGGCCGAAGTGTGCCGCGCGTTTCCACCTTACGATCGTTGGGAACGAGTACGTTTGGATCGTTATATCGGAGGTCCGTTAATCACACATTGGGGAAAAGAGATTTTGGTTGGCGGACGCAACATGGTCGACCGAAGCAAACCCTACACATCGTTATGCTGGCTGCGCGATAACAAGCTGATTGAGTTTGCTCAGCTCCCTTCAGGCGGCGATAATTCCTACCCAGGATTTGTAGCGTTGAATGAACGAGCAGGCGTCGTTTCGTGGTATTCCAGCCACGAGCTGGACCATTCCGGAAAACTCATTACCGCCATCTATTTAGCCGACTTGAATCGAGACGCGACAAGTGTTGGAGAGTAGAGCAATTGTCCTCAATTGCTCAGCAAACGACTTGCTGACATTGCTCGAAACCATTGTGGACATTTGTCGAAACCATTGTGGACATTGCTTGAAACGATTGGGGACAACCGTTTTAGGCGAGCGGCAGATGGGAATTTACCAAGGCCTCAGCGAATACAAGCCCGATGCGCAAGCGAGTGCGTCAATCCTGGCATACACTCGCTTGCGCTTCGGGCTTGTATTGGTAAGAAACTATCTGCCGCTCGCCTTACTCTGCGACTCAGGACTGGGTTGCTCGGCGTTGTTCGTTCTGAAGTTCACGTTCCGCCAGCCACAACAAGATCGGTGACGCGATGAAAATCGAACTGTAGCTGCCAACGAGAATACCGATGAACAATGCATAGGCGAATCCGTGAATGCCTTCGCCACCAAAGATGTACAAAATCACGATAGTGGCAAGCGTAGTTCCACCGGTCAAAACAGTTCGGCTGAGCGTTTGATTGACACTCTTGTTGATGATGTCTTTCGTCAATCGAGCACTCTTGCCGCGCACCTCGCGAATGCGGTCAAAAATTACGATCGTATCGTTCAGCGAGTAACCGATGACTGTGAGCAGCGCAGCTACGATCGTCAGACTGACTTTGAAATCTTCTAGCAGCAGGAATCCCATCATCGGAGCTAACCAGTGGGAAACTGCAATTGCTCCCAACGTAATTAGCACGTCGTGGACCAACGCCAAAACCGCAGCCAAGCCATACGAAACTTTCTGAAAGCGAAACCAAATATATGCCCCGATAAAGATCAAGCTAATCAACACCGAACCAATACCCTTTTGTTGCATGTCCTTTGCGACACGGCCACCGATACTATTTACCGAAAGCCATACCGGTTGCTTGCTAATCTGCGATTCCAGTTGAGCCACCACCGATTGAGCCTGAGCTTGGTCCAAAGGAACTTCAATGTTCCAATCACTATACCCTTCGGTTGCATCTCGGTTCCAATCCTGGGGTGCACTGACCGGTCGCACATCAATTTGCGATGGTACCAATGTCAATCCAACTGCCTTAGCTGAACCGATGATTGAATCGGTCAGTGCGGGTGCACTAAACTTGGCGGTCTGGCTCGCTCCGCTACTGGCAGCGAACTGAACTTGCAACTTAGTTTTCTGAGTAGGCACATTGGTCGGCGCTGCTGGTTCGACTGGGTTATCATTAATCTCGCCCTCGACTTTGGATGCTGCAACAGCAGCGGCAGCAGGCGATGACGCAGGTGAGGGCGTCGACGCGGGCGATTGCGCTGTTGCTGATTCTTGACCGGCAACTGTTGTGGCACCTGCGGTAGATGCGGCTGGAATTGGCTGCGCCGGTGTATCGACAGCGGTCTCAGCCTTGGCCGGTTCTGGCTTAGCTGAATTATCCTGCAGGGCGACCAGCTTGCTAGCGCGATTCAAATTGGCTCTTTGGGCACCAGTTTTGTCTGTCCCCGACTGTTTGAGAATCTTCAATCGATAAGTTACCAATTCGACTTCGCTCTGAGAGAAGCCCGTGGTGAGCCGATCCTTCAGCAAATCGACTGTAGGAAGCGAAGTATCCAATTTGTAAACCGTGTTGGCCTGTTTTTCTTTGAACTCAACGTGCTGCACTGTGACTTGTACAGGGGTACCATCCTCATTTTGTGCAAGGAATTGTTGGGCCAAATTGCGCACATTGTCGGCCGATACCGGTTTGGCCAATTCGAGTGTAACACTGGTTCCGCCAGTAAAATCGATATCCAAAATGTCACTGCCGCGAAGCGCGACCAAAAGAATTCCGATGCCAACCAAAACCGCAGAAGCAGTGACGAAGGGTCTTTGCATCCCCATGAAATCGATGTCTTTGTCACCCAAAAAGTTTTTGCGCAGCCAATTGAAAAAGTCCGCCATACCCAAATTAATGAAACGCGTCTTTTCACAGACGTCAAAAATGATGCGCGAGCAGAAGATGGCTGTGAACATACTGATGACAATGCCGATGATCAATGCAACCGCGAAACCGCGTACGGTGTCGGTACCGATCCAGTACAGCACTACTGCCGAAATAATGGTTGTCAGGTTCGAGTCCACGATCGCCGACAGGGCTCGCTCAAATCCATTGCGAATTGCCATTCTCGGTGCGGCACCACGAGCCACCTCTTCGCGTATGCGTTCGTAGATCAGCACGTTCGCATCCACGGACATACCTACCGTCAAAACCAAACCTGCCAAACCTGGCAGTGTCAGTGGTTGATGAATTAGCACCATCGAACCATATACGAGAAGCCCCGAGATAAGCAAGGCAATGGAGGCGATAATGCCCGAGAAACGGTAGTACGCAAGAATCGTCAAAAAGGTGAGGATCACCGACAACAGCGATGCGTAGTAACCTTTGCTAATCGTGTCTTCGCCCAACCCCGCACCAACTCGATTTTCGCCGACTGGTTGGGCACTGAGCGTCGCGGGCAATCGTCCTGCGCGCAAGATGGTAACCAGAAAATCGGCTTCTTCGCGAGTAAAGTTGCCTGTAATCTGGCCGCTGCTGCTAATTGGAGAGTTCAATTGCGGAGCGGACAGAACGTTTCCGTCCAATATGATTGCCATGCGGCGATGAAATCCGCCAGTGGGTTGGTTGGCGCTGGTCAATTTCATCATTTTGCTTGCACCTTGGGCGGTCAGATTAAAATCGACCGCCGGTGTGCCTTGTTTGTCGTAGACAAAAGTTGCGTTGGAAAGATCGTCACCGGAAACATCTTCAAATGCTTCACTCGCTCTTTCCTGCGCCATTAGCATATCGATTTCCGCAATGCTCTCCTTTTTTAGCCACTGTTCCAGGGCCAATTCGCCTTCGCCCAGCGGAGGCTGGATACGGGGTGGGTCCATTACGATGACACCCGTTTGCGAATTGCGCACAACATCGCCATAAACAGGCGTGTGCAACGGATATACTCCCGACTTCTCTTTGTCGTCTCGTCCGACTGTAAACCACCGGCCGACAATTTTTCCTTCTTTGTTTTTTACGTCGCTACTGATGCGCGTATTCGGGTCTTCACTAGCCGATTGCTGTCGGGCGAATTCGATGATGTCAACATGGTCGCGCGTGTTGGCGACGATCTTGAATTGTAACTGCCCCGCCTGTGATACTAACCGCTTTACTTCCGCAACTTCATATTCGTCGACCATCGGTATCACAATCTCAATGGCAGAATCGCCGCTGGGACGAATCGACATTTCCTTGGTTCCGGACGGATTCAATCGAGTACTTAGCGCGCTCGCCAGAGCGGACGCGTCGATAGTTTGTTTGACCCCATCCACGATTGGTTTGACGATGTCGTACACCAATATCGTTCCGCCGCGAATATCGATTCCGTATTTGAGTTCACCGGTCAGGGACACCAACCCTCCGGCAATGATCGTCGCCAGCATGACTCCGATCTTGTTCGCATGGGTCGGCATGCGCAAAAATCGTCCAATCGCGCCGCTGACCAAGAACGGCAGGACAAAAATCAAGAAAACACAGAACATGCCAAATGCCCATGCGATCCATTCACTCGACGGTTTGGTCGTGGTGCCAGGCGCTTGCGCAAACAGCATGGCTGTGATCAATGTCTCAAACATAACTTCGAATTCCATCAAACCTGTTAAAGGGACAAAAAAGACGAGCGACTACGATTCCTTGTCAGCCTTTGACTCAGTGGCGAGAAAACGCGCGATTGAGTCACGATTCACGGTCATTTTCGCACCGGTGGATTCATCGATCCGCAATATAACCACCGGGCTATCCGCCGACGCTTGGATGACGGTCCCATAAATTCCTGAGGAAGTCATAACACGGTCGTTCTTCTTCATGTTGGCCAAGGCCTCTGCCATGGCACGCTGTTGAGCTCTCTGTTGACGCTGCTGCGGCCAAAGGACCAGAAAGAAAAACAGCATAAAAATTATTAACATCAAATTCAGTGGACTTTGCAGGAACATCGTAAATGCATCCGGTGCGGGCTTAGCGCCCGCTGGTGCCTGCGCAAGAACGAGCATGCCATCGAGCAGACTGCCGACAAATGAATTCACGCTTTTTTCGCTCCCACTGAACTGCCCCTGAACCGCGCAAACCGAACACCACCCACAGAGGGGCTGCAATGCGCAACATTTGAGCGGATCAATGATACGAGTCGTCAAATATCCTCACAAGTCCTAACGCGGTATTCGATCGAAGGGGATTCAAAACAGTTCGCTCAAGTAGGCCCGATATTGTTGTCCTTCGCCTTGTAAGCCAGTTCTCGCGAAGTGAAAGTGCTTTGACTCGTGCACGACAAATGTGCTAGTGGCGTTTTCTCAACTTACTTTCAAAACCGTGGCAAGAAATGTGCCTCGTCGAGTATTGCGATTGCTGGGAAAAGTGTGGTTGTTACGAGAAAATAACCAAGTTGCCGCACTATTCAGACTTTGTCGATTGGGAGGTTAGGAAAAAATACAGAAAATTTGACGCGCCATCTCGCAGAGAAGAAAACTTCGGCTAGACTCTTATATCACTTTGGGGAAGATTGCTAGCGTAGTAAATGCGCACTCTGCTGAGTGTGCGCAATTTGCACGGTTGGCGTTGTGAATAATCTGCGCTATTTACTCTCCAAAAGCGTATTTTAAATATCCTCGCCACAACGTGTGGTGTTGGCAATATTGTGTTTCTGTCTGGCCGTTTTGGCCAAGGTTCCTTGAGAGGAGATTCTCCATGAAGTTTCGCCCATTTTTTGCTCTGATGGGCCTGGCTGGATTAATGAGTTCGGCCAGCGTTAACGCGGATTGCGGCGGCTGTGGTAGCTGCGGCGGTTGCGGTAGCGCGGTAGTTTCTGCCGGTTGTGGTGGAAGTAGCGCATGCGGTGAATGCGGTTCGGTTGCTGGTGGCTGTGGTGGTGCAAGTGCTGGCTGCGGCGTTTCCTATATGGAAAAGACCGTAATGGTTCCTCAGTACGTGACCGAAACTCAAATGGTTACGGTTACCCAGTACCAGACGGAAGCTCGCACTCGAAACTACACAGTAACCAAATGCGTGCCACGAACCGAGACCAAGACTCGTACCTATACGGTCAACAGGAGCGTTGCTCGACAAGAGGAACGAACTCAGAATTACACTGAATGTGTTGCCACGCCTCGTACTGAAACTTACACAGTAAGCGTACCAGTTACCGTCATGGTCGACCAGACCTACACGGTTCGCGTACCGAAGATGGAAACTCGTGAAGTTCCGTACACGGTGCAAGTTCCTGTGCACAACACAGTGGACGTTCCTTACACAGTTATGGTTCCCTACACCGAGACTCAGGAACAGAGCTACACAGTGCAAGTTCCTTACACCGAGATGGTCAGCCATAACGTCAACGTAACGGTTCCATATACCGAAACGATTGAACAGAGCTACACTGTTCAAGTTCCTCAGACTGAAACTCGCACGGCAACTCGTCAGGTTTGCTCGCGCGTGCCGGTAACTACGTACCAAACTCGTAGCCGAGACATGGGCAGCTATCAGTGCCAAACCGTCGAAGTTCCTGTGGCGAGCGGCTGTGGCGTTAGCGCTGGCTGTGGCGCTAGTGCAGGCTGTGGCGCTAGTGCAGGTTGCGGTGGCTGTGGCGCTAGTGCAGGTTGCGGTGGCTGCGGCGCTGTCGCTTCGTGCGGCGGTTGCGGTAGCTCGTGTGGATCCTGCGGTGGCTGCGGTTCCGAAAGTGCTTGTGGTGGATCAAGTGCTTGTGGTGGATGTGGTGCTGCTTCGGCTGCTGGCTGTGGCGGCTGTGCTCCAGCGACTACGACCGTTTCTCGACAAGTTTGGGTACCCAATGTTGTTACCGAACAAGTTCCGGTAACCACTTACCAGAATCAGATGTCGACTCAAGAGTATACCTACAACGTAACTACTTGCCGCACTGAAACTCGTACGCGTCCTGTAACTGTTACTCGTTACCGCACCGAGACCCAAACTCGTCAAAGCTCCGTTCAACGTTGCCGTACCGAGACACGTACTCGTCCGGTAACCGTTACCAAGTGCCGATCCGAACAACGTACTCGTCAAGAAACTCGCGTTTCCTACACGACCGAACAACGTACTCGCACAGTACAAGTTTGCAACTACGTCAACGAAACTCGTACTCGCCAAGTTGCTCAATGCTCGATGCAGCAACAAACGCGCGAGCGAACTGTGACGGACATGGTCCCAACACAGAAGACTCGCACCTACACCGTAACGGTTTACGACAATGTTCCTGAGACTAAGACCGATACTTACAATGTAACGGTGATGGATCAGGTTCAAGAACAGAAAACCGAAACCTACAACGTCAGCGTACCTGTTCAAGTTCAGAAGGAAGTTCAAGTTCAGAAGTGCGTGATGGTTCCTCAAACTGTTACCGTGCCGGTTAGCAATGGTTGCGGCGGCGCAGTAAGCGTCGGCGGAGCTTGCGGTGCATCGGCTGGTGGTTGCGGAAGCGCAGACGGCTGTGGCAGCGCAGGTGGCTGTGGCAGCGCAGGTGGCTGTGGCAGCGCAGGCGGTTGTGGCAGCGCAGGCGGTTGTGGAAGTAGCTGTGGCGGTTGTGGAAGTAGCTGCGGTGGTTGCACCAGCGGTTGCGGCGGTTGCTAATTATGAATTGACTTGCTCGGTTTCATTGAAACCAAGCAGTCTCGATAAAAAGCAATGTCCCGCTTAACTGCTGGGTTTGAGGATTCTGGATTCTAGTTCTTTCAGCAGCCTCATTCGCGTTTTTTTGAGCGACTTTTCGCCATGATGCGGTGGCGTTGCTGCGATGCTATCTGGCTGGACGGCGTGATGGCTGACTGGAACGGAGAAAGTTCTTCACGCGTGAAGAGGCCGGGATGGTTGGCGTGCGCGTCGAGCGTTGG
>SYJV01000031.1 GCA_005798335.1 Planctomycetaceae bacterium
GGCGAGGATTGGGTTGAGCTTGGCTTTGCAAAAAGTTCGAAAACTCAACCCAATCCTCGCCTAGCGGCTGCGGGTTAAACGATTTCGCTGCAACGACTTGTTCTTTCCAATGCAAATGAAAGTGGCGCTGTCCATTTAGAGTCTGTGAATTGAAATTTGAAATTTGAATTTTGACCTCTGGTTATCTGAAATCTCGGCCTTTGAAACTAGAGCCCTTTGAAACTAGAGCATAGGGTCTACCAGCGATACTTTGACCAGGCTGGAAGCATTGGAAGCTAGCTCTCGTTGTTGACGACTGGCCAGACGCCCGGTAGGTTACTGCTCTGGAATCAAGTGGATCAGTGTTATTTTGAAAGGTCGAATGTGAGCATCGCTACCCAAATCAAGACCGAATTGAACTTACCAGGATTCGCTGTCAGCGCCTACTTGCAGGATTTGACCGACGACCAATTGTTCGTTCGCCCGCATCCGAAAGCCAATCATATCGCATGGCAACTTGGACATCTGATCGTTTCCGAAAACAGCCTGAACAACATGGTCTGCCCAAATTCGATGCCGCCTCTGCCAGCAGGGTTTGCTGAAAAGCACACCAAAGAGACTGCCGCCAGTGACGACAAATCGAAGTTTTGCACCAAGGCACAGTACCTGCAGGCCATGGCTGAACAACGCGCGGGAACGTTAGCGCTGCTCGATCGATTGAGTGATGCAGATCTGGAAAAGCCAGCTCCCGAGCAGATTCAGAAGTTCGGAGCGACGGTGGGTGCCGTGATCGCTGGACAATGTTCCCACTGGATGATGCACACCGGCCAATGGGTTATCGTGCGTCGTCAACTTGGCAAAGAACCGATGTTTTAATGAACTGCACATGCTTGTGATCAAGATCGAGGTGCATTCGACGAGCGAGTTAATTTGTTGACGCGAATCATGGTGTTGGACGATAATTAACTACGGCCCGCATGACAATACTCTGATTCGCGGAGCGATCCAGACTACCGTCACCACGGCAGCGGGAGGCGTTAGCTAAGCGACGATTGAATCAAAAAGAATGGGTTCAGGAGATTAGCTCAGTGCTGACGATAATCGGATCTCCGAAACGCAAGCAATTCTGCGATCGATTTTCGCGGCGAGACTTTTTGCAGATTGGCGGGTTGGGGCTAGGTGGATTGGCCTTGCCTGAACTTCTGCGAGCCGAGTCGGCGCTGAGTTTAAAGAATTCTCGCAAAGCCGTGATCATGATCTTCATGACGGGTGGTCCGCCTCATCAAGATATGTACGATCTCAAGATGGACGCACCTCCGGAGATTAGAGGCCCTTTTCAACCCAATACCGTTCAACGAACGTGGGATAAGCTTCCAGCTTGTCACTATCTTGTGCAAGCAATGGCGAAACTCCGCTACAGGTTGACAAGCTGGAAGCTTATCCCACGTTCGTTGAACGGTATTGCTTTTAAACCAATCGCCGCGCGGGTAGCCGGAATTCAAATTTGCGAACATCTTCCGCGAATCGCCGCGATGATGGACAAGTTCGTTCCCATTCGATCAGTCGTGGGCAGCGATGGCGGCCATTCGCAATATCAATGTACAACTGGTTGGTCACCAAAAAAACCGCCCGCGCTCGCCTTAGACTCTCAACGCAGCTCGAAACGCTCTGGCCCCGTAGTATGACTGCGCACCGTTGTGATACAGAAAGACTTTGCCGAAACGGCGATCACAGAATAAGGCGCCACCAAGCTTTCTAACATCGGCAGGTGTTTTCACCCAGCTAGATGTTTTGGTGTCGAACTCTCCAAGCGCCTGCAACTCGCGGTATTGCGCTTCAGTCAAGAGTTCGATTCCCATGGCCGCCGCCATTTCCACTGCGCTGTTCTCGGGTCTATGCTCTTTTCTCGATTCCAGCCCTTCGCGGTCGTAGCAAATGCTTCGGCGACCGCTGGGACTCTCCGCCGAACAGTCATAGAAAAGGAACTCGTTAGTCTGCTTGTCGTATCCGACAACGTCGGGCTGGCCGCCCGTTCTTTCCATTTCGCTGAGCGACCAAAGTTTCTCAGTATTGGCTGCCAATTTAGCCTGCACCGCGTCCCAACTAAGACCTTGATGGCGATTCATGTGAGTTTCAAAACGAACCTTCAGTGCTTGGAGTAGCTCTGCGTATTGTGCTGTGGCATCATTCTGTTTGCTCTTCTTAGAGCCGGGCGCATTCTTCTTCATTTCGTCGAACTCTCATTAGTGGCTAACAGTGATTTGCGGTAGAATAGCTGCGATTCACAATTATCGGAAGTGTGAACCGACTTTCAAAGTCACGTCGAGCCAGTCATTATGACGCCAGTACAGGCAAGGTATCTTGCGTATATTCGCAAATATATGGATCAATACGGAATTGCACCTGCTGAATCGGATATCGGCCACGCGATGTGCGTTTCGCCCCCTTCGGTGAACCAAATGGTTAAGGCTTTGGAGAAGGCCGGCTATATAGCGCGAACGCCTGGGGCCAGTCGTTCGATTCGAATCCTCTTGCCTCGCGAGTTGACTCCAATTTGGAAAAAAGGTGGACAAGTCGAGATTCCTGAAGGGGTGAAGAATTTACCGAAAGTAGATAAACGATCGGCCAAACCCGTTTTTGTCTTTAATGCTCGATTGTATGCAGGCGACTTTCCGGATGACTACCGAGAGCGATGTTGTGAACGCGATCTTGAGCTTCGAGCCGAACAAACGCTCGAAGACCTGCATCGCGCGATGCTCTCTGCCTTTGATCGCAAAATAGATGCCGAGTACGAATTCAATATCGGTGGCAAGAAACGCTTTGCACCCGAAGGCAAGAGCTACGGCTTGCCCGAAGCGATGCCTCAACGTACCCAATTCCTAGGCAAACCGAGTCCTTACGACGGAGATGCTCGTACTGTCAAGCTGCAGGACGCGGGATTGGTAATCGAACAAACGTTCGGATATTGCTTTGATTTCAAATTGGATTGGTACCATATTCTCTGTCTCACGAAAATAGACACGGAGATTGCCAGCGTTAATTATCCGCGCATGATTCGCAAAGTTGGCAAACCACCACAGCAGGTCGCGCCATCCAAACAACGCGTGCCAACAAACGCCTAGTGCGATATCAGAAATTCAATTATTCGGCATGCCACTTCCGTCTGCTCGAATTCCAGATGTACCAAGACAGAGGTAACTGAAATAATGTTATCGTGCCAGTAAAAGCACACGCCGCTGCCAAGTCACCATATCGACTGCCAAGAAAAAACACGAGCGCCGCCAGTATGCAGTTACATGCAACGTTGGTCCACAACATTGGATCACGCTTGTGCGCGCGAAGGTAGACACTGAAACATCGCGGCAAGTGTACCAGGAAAGCACCCAGGCAGAAAATCGCCACACTCAGGCTCGGCAGAAATCCGTCTGCGATTTTCTGGGCGAATTCCATGGGCAGCGCGTTTGCAGCTATGACCGTTAAACTAAATAGTCCCAAAACGATTATCAATACCGCCGAAGATATGATCGCGACGCGTCGAAACCGTTTGTCGAGTTCAGTGAATTCTCGCTTAGCAACTAAGGTACCCCAATACGGCGCGCGAACTTGCAACCAAGTGGCGGCAATCATCAGGCTGGCGTTGAGGATCTGCCAGGTCATTCCCATTTGCCCACCCAGCACCGTCGAACGATGAAACATCACCAACACAATCGCTTGGTAGGCGAAATAGTGCGAGATCGATTGGATCGCAATGTTCCATTGCAGTGGCCAAATTTCTGTACGCCAAGAAATGCGATTTTGTGATATTAGCGGAATCTTCAGTAGCTCCTTCCAAAAGCGTCGGTAGACAATACCGACCAAACATAGCTCCCAAACAAGTTGCACCCCCGTGGCTGCGACGGCAACCCAAAGGCCAGCTCCCTGGAGCATCAGGAACCACACCACGAAATTGCCAGAAATGACTTGGCCCAGCCGTACTCGTTGAATCGCAGCTACTTGATTGCAACCCTCCAAGACACTGACACATGCTGAAACCGTTAACAACATTCCTGACAGCAGCGACAGCACAGTCCAAGGCGCCAGCCACTGGTCAACGTTGGCCTTCTGTGAATAAATGTGGTAGCCAATGCTCCAGATCAACGGGACGAGAATGATGCTGGCGGTGGCATACCAAACCAATACCAGACGCGATAAGCTGGCAAGCCGCGCGAGTGCTCGTTCGTTTCCGATCGGGCGACCTTCCCGATCGATCGCCAGTTGCGACCATTCATGGCTGGCTACGTTCAGGATGACCCACTGGAATCCCAATTCGGCAAATACCTGGATGCCTAGTGTGCTCAAGAACGCCCAGTAAAGTCCTCGTTCCTGATCAGTAAAACAAAAGACCATCAACAACATCGTCAATGGACCGGCGCAAGTTTGCCAGATCCTCGCTGCCATAGCCGCCGAAGTGGTGGCATCCAATTCCAATCTTTTCATCCATACCCCTACCCATGCTCCCACCGTGCGACCTCCCAAGTTGCCCAATGCTGCCGGTTTGCATGCCTTGGACTTTGGTTACGAGCGCCAGAGGCGATTGGACGTCGGGTCACCATTGACCGGCGACCAAGATCTTATCCGCCATGTTTGCCCATTGTTGAACTGGACCAAGCAGTATAATCCATTACGTTTTAAATCAGAGCAAGTTCATCAGCGGGAGTCACAGATCATCCATGCGGATTCTAATCACAGGTTGTTGTGGGTTCGTAGGAATTCGCTTGCTGGAATTCTTCAAATCTAGCCATGCCAGCGAGTCGGATGCCGTCGAACTTTATGGCATCGACAATCTTTGCCGTCCAGGCAGCCAGCGCAATCGAGCAACGGCGGTAAAGCTGTGCCAGCGGTTCTTGCACGGCGACCTGAGATTGGCCAGCGACTTGGAGAATGTACCAGCGGTCGATTGGGTGATCGACGCTTCGGCCAATGCGAGTGTCCTGTCGGGTAGTGCCAATTCCACCAGCAGCCGGCAATTGATCGAGTCGAATCTAATCACCACCATCAATATTTTGGAATTCTGCAAATCACGGCGGGCTGGGATGGTGCTGTTGAGCAGCAGTCGAGTCTACTCGATCGATCAAATCCGGCGCCTGCCACTAGTCGATCGAGGCGATCACTTTGCCTTGAACTCATCAACAGGACTTCCGAACGGCTGCACGCCCGATGGCCTCACCGAGTCTTTTTCTACCAAGTGTCCCATTTCGCTTTATGGAGCTACCAAGCTGGCTTCCGAGGCTTTGGCGCTAGAGTACGGAAACTCGTTTGGATTTCCTGTTTGGATCAATCGCTGCGGATTGATGGCGGGTGCCGGACAATTGGGTCGAATTGATCAAGGCATCGTCGCGTTTTGGATTCATTCTTGGCGCGAGCATCGCAAATTGGCTTACATCGGCTACTCGGGCAAGGGTCTGCAAGTGCGCGATTGCTTGCATCCTGCGGATCTCGGTCAGCTTGTGTCGGCACAAATGGAGTATTCCGGCACCTGCCACGAACGAGTATTCAACGTCGGAGGTGGAATCAAAAATCAATTCTCATTAGCGCAGTTGTCTCAGTATTGTACTGGCCAGTTTGGCCCGCACGTTGTCGATGCCGTCGCTGAAACTCGTCCTTCGGATGTCCCATGGTTGGTCCTGGATAGTCGCCCAGCCCAAGAGACGTTCCAATGGCAGCCAACGTACAGCGTTGCGAACATCTTCGATGAAATCGCCAATCATGCGCGCTATCATCCGACTTGGCTCGATGAAAGCACTCGCGAATAGACAGCGGATAGGAGTACTCGGTTCGTAAGTTTCTCACACAGCGATCATTGATCAAAGGATTTCGCTGATGACGCGACCATGGACATCGGTCAATCGGCGGTTGCTGCCGTTGTGATAGAACGTGAGTTGCTCGTGATCGATACCCAGCAAATGCAGGACGGTAGCATAATAGTCGTAGACTGTGGTGACGTCTTGCACCGATCGGCGTCCAAAATCGTCGGTTGCTCCGTGAGTCACACCGCCCCGGATTCCCGCTCCCATCATCCACGTTGTAAACGCATCGGGATTATGATCGCGCCCCAACGTCCCTTCTTGATGCGTGGGCATGCGTCCGAATTCGGTTCCCCACAATACCAACGTATCGCTCAGCATCCCGCGCTGCTTCAAGTCAGTTAGCAACGCGGCTGTTGGTTGATCAAAAATGGGACAGTGTCGTTCATAGTCCGCTTTCAGTGTCTTGTGAGCATCCCAGTTCAAAAGCCCATCCACAGCGCTAGCACGCGATGCGCAGTATAGGCTGACATAGCGTACACCCGCCTCAAGATATCGTCTGGCTATCAGGCAATTTCGCGCATAAGCTGCCTTCAATCCGTTGCTGTCGGAAGTACCGTAGAGGTCGTGTATGTGGGCCGGTTCGCGAGCCAGGTCGCTGACCTCCGGTGCAGCTAGCTGCATGCGCGCGGCCAACTCGTAAGCGGCGATGCGGGCTCGCAAGTCACTCTCGGCAGGCAAGCGAAGCGCATGCCGCTGGTTGGCTTTCAGAAGATATTCGCGAGTCGCCAGATCTTCGTCGGGGTTGATCGATGTTGGTCGCGATAGGTTGCGCAGTTGCTGCGGTGCGGACATAGCAACCGCTTGATGGCGCGCAGGTAAGAATCCGTTACTCCAATTTGCTTTGCCGTTAGGTGGTTCGCCGCGCACATCTTGGATTGCAATGTACGTTGGCAAATTATCGTTTAAGCTACCCAGTGCGAAACTAACCCATGCCCCAGCACTAGGAAATCCTTCGCGCGTGAAGCACGAGTTCATATAGATACAACCTGGACCATGGGTATTGGTCTTGGAAACCATCGAATGGATGAACGCCATGTCGTCGACGTGCTTGGCCATGTGGGGCAGCATGGACGTAATCATCTTGCCACTGTGGCCCGATTGGACGAATCGCCACGGTGGTCGCATCAAGTTACCGTTCTTGCCCTGGAAGCTAACTAGAGCTTCCTCGCCCGGCAATGGAGTTCCATCGAAGCGTGCCAGCGCTGGTTTGTAGTCCCACAGATCAACATGCGAGGCCGCACCCGGACAGAAGATCTGGATCACTCGCTTGGCCTTAGCCGCATGGTGCAATTGGAGAATCGAGCCAGACGTTTCTCCCAAAGCCTTCGATGAATGCCCCAGCAAATCCAACAACGCCAAACTGCCCATACCGACAGTCATCTCGCCAAGTTGCGTTAACAACTGGCGTCTTGTAGCGGGAGCATTCACTTTTCTCATATCCTCCTGCGGGCCGTCAATGAGCATCTACTTGATGCCAAATTCGCATAGCCAGCTAAATACACTTCTTACGCCTAAGTGAGCGAACAGGCGCATTTCCAGCATTATCGAGCGCCTTTTAGTCGTTGGCAGCGAGACGTGACCCATGGGACTAAATCTTGATTCCAAACGAACGGTTTCGCAAGGTGAGGGGGTGTTAGAGACAAATGCGTGGCGAGATCTTAAATGGTTTGATTGGAATGGACTTCCCATTGGAGCGCGAAGGAGATCAACGCGTAGTAAGCAGACTTTCGTTGCGATGATTTGCCATTGTAGCGTTCGGTGTTGATCGCGGTTTAGAATTGAGCCAGTATTGCGGACTGGCTTATGGGATTGTTGCTGAGTTCTTGGTTAATGCGACTGCGGGATGAGGTTGCGGGGTTTGGGGTTTGGTTGGAAGCTTTTGTCAAAGCCTTGTCGATAATTCCTTGGCTGACTCCTGAATCGTTTGGTTGCGATAGGCTGACCAGAAGTCAATCACATTTCCTCGCGAGCCGCAGCGAAAGCAACGGTAGATGTTCCGTTCGACGTGCAGCGAAAATGTTGTCGCGGACGGCGACTGTTCCGCCATCGGCCCACGGCAGGTGGGTAATGGGCAAGGGCCGCGAACTTGCGGTCCGCGGCCCTTGGTGGCTCGCCAGCCTAGCTCTTTCAACAGTTCTATCAGCCGCACGCGTTGGCGAAGCTCACCGTAGTCCAGTCTCGCATAGCAGTGCTTCTTACGTGATTAACCCCTCGGCCTGGCGCTGGCTCGATAGGACTTGCCGTCGAACTTCACGATTTGCGAGCGGTAGACCAATCGATCGAGCATGGCCATGACGATCGGTGGATCGCCTAGGTAATCCGTCCAATCGTTGAAGCTCACGTTCGTGACCACCGCGTCGACCGGCCTAGCCGCGCGTCGATGACTTTGTAGAGCAGGCTCAGCGCGTCAGAGATCTCGCTGCGTTCCAGTTTCTCAAAGCCGAACTCGTCGATGATCAGCCAATCGTACGCGCGAAGTTTGCGCACTTGTTGGGGAAGCGATTTTGTGGCTCGCGCTTTGTTCAACAGCTCGATGAGCGCCGCGCTCTTGCTGTACAGGACTCGGTAGCCGGCAGCGCAGCAACGCCTGCCGAGCGATTCGATGATGTGCGACTTCCCCAGGCCGCTCGAAGTCGTCACACACTGCTCACAAATCAACTTTGGCGAAGATCTACTATCGCCACCATCCGCTGTTCGAAGTCATCAAGCACAACTGGAACTCGTCGATTGGCCATGTGATGGTAGTTGTATCCGACGGAACGCGTTGTTTACTTCCGCGGTTCTCGACCAGGACGTCAATGCGGTATCCACAGTCGAGCAAAACGTCTTTGTATCGAACAGGCTGTGCAAGTTGAAGCTGAAAGGCAATATTGTGGCGACTCAATTCATGTCCCAGGCATTGTTCGTAGGCCCACTCGAGCAGTCCCGGCCCTAGGTGTCGATGGACCTCAATAGCACAACCGATTACGCGATTGGATAGATCGTCGAATTCCATCTTCGTGCTCTTCGTGTCGTTCCTGGTGCCTATCTTCACTCAGACTGTTGATCACATTTCAAGTGGCGAACGTATTGCAATCTGACCTGTTGTACTCAGCGGGTCAGATTGTGCGTTGAGCTGAGCTGCCGGAGCGGCGGGAATACTGTCGAGCCAAGATCCGCGCAGCCCTGCGTCAAGCCGGACTGCTCGAACAGTTCCCAGCGGACGTATGGCAGGCGGAATGGGTAGTTCACTGCAAGCCAGTCGGAGACGGCCAAGCAGCCATGAAGTACTTGGCAC
>SYJV01000253.1 GCA_005798335.1 Planctomycetaceae bacterium
ACAGTTGACGTAACGAAAACTGATGAGCGTTCAGTCGTGGTTTGGGAGGTGATTCAGACATGGACGAATGGCTCACAATCGTGAAGGATTGAAAGGGCCGAAGACCAGCCGAGGCTGTCTTGTGAATTACGGCGGTCGAGCGCTTACCGTCCCAATCCGTTACCCGTTTCCCGTCGGTTTTGAACCTCGCCCAAAATCGCTGGGCGGAACACTTCGAGCGTCGCGGCCTCTTGATTCTTGGAAAGACGGAGATCGGACGCACGACGGTTGAGGTTCTGAATATGAACGAGGCCAGTCGCGTGAAGCTGCGCCGCGCATAACTCGACCTTGATGAACAACTGTAACGCTGCGAGATTATCATAGAGGCGCTTGATCAACAGCCCCCACGCTTGGTTGCTTGCCAGCCGAGAATGCCCGCGAACGCAAGCGACTGCATTTGGGGCCACGAACTCCGCGTTGCCTTCAAATCGCAATTTTGCTCCTACTTGCCAACCTTAACAACCAGCCTGTTCGAAATAGGCTTATACTCATTCATCGGCGAATCTGCTTCAGACAACACGATTTCGAAGCTCGTAATCTCCTTTTCAATCAACGGTATTCCATCCCGAACGGAACCTTCTAGGTCCTTAAGGTGATACGCTTCCATATGCTTTAGGCACAGGTTCTGCGTACCTGGAAAATGGACCGACAAAAGGTAAAACTGACGTGCGCTTCCTTTCGTAAACTTGTACTTTACATCAAAAAGAAAGTTTCCCTGGTCGTCGATTCGGTGCTTGGCATCCGATAATTCGACTTCTGCCGGAACTATCGGATCAGATTCGGCTACAACCGTTGGAACTGGAGTCGCTGGAGATTCACTCTTGCACCCTAAAGTTGCCGTTGCCAAACACGTACCTAAAACAATCCGGAGGGATAGTTTGGTAGCAATTGAACTTGCCATTGATCTATTTCTTCTTGTTTACAAGCAATTTCTTTTTAATGTCAAGCTTGATCTCACCACCGTTTTCGGGAACGACGGCTTCTAGAGGCGATGCGGCACCTGAGTAGGGACTTGGAATTGATTCTCTTGATCGTGGGTAGTTCGCTTCAGCGGCGTCTGATGGCAGCACGGTCCCGTCGTGATCGACCAACCGAGAAACGCGCACCGTGTAGTTACCTGCGGGAACTCCTGAATCGCGGTTCCTGGAGCTTATTACCGTGAAGCGTCCGGCCGCCGTTGTCTGACCAATTGCCCCTTCACCTTGGACACCTGGACCAGGGATGAACTGCAGCGTAGCACCATCGACCGGTTCGCCCATGCAAGTTAAGAGCCCCGTTATCGGTACACGCTTTACGCCGTCACCGCACCCACTTGCCAATACGAACATTCCTAGAATTGCAAATATTAGCGTACTGCGCATTTATGCGACCTCAGAACTAGAAAAAGGACTATGTGGAAAACATGATGCGCCCGCCGAAATCGCGAGCGCACCAAGCCAACGCTTAGACAGACCAGGCGACTGCTGCCTGCGAATGCAATAAACTAGTTTCCTAGGCTTACCACTTGTCCATCGGCCACTTTGGAAAGATTTTCCAAAGTGATTCGGTCGGTGGTTTGACTGATAAAATGGACTGATCCATCGCCAAAGGCAAGCTGCGCGCCACCGGAGTGTAGGCTGGCCACATTGTACCAACTTGCTCGTCGTCCGCGCACGTTGTTCAAGGCGCTGGTACTGTTGTTGTAGTTCCAAACATTGATGCCAGTAGCCGGAAAAGTGGTATTCCATGAGCCTACTGGGTCAGCTCCAACCGAAACCCATCCGGCATACGACCAACCTGTTGTCCAACCATTAAACAGCTCAAGTGTGATTTCCGCTAGCACAAACGTGTTGCTCGTGCCATCGGACAACGCACCAATGGATGAATAGCTGTTTTCGCCAAAAGCATAACGATTAGCAATCGACGTGTACTTGTGGTAGTTGGCTTGGCCAAGGGTATCGTCCGGCATCAAAAAGTCATAGCATGTTCGCGCTGACTGAATACCACTTCTGCCAATGTCCGCACTATAATTTGCGTTCGACGCATTAAATCGCACTCCGCCATCGGATGGACAAAAGAACGTTGCGACCTCAATCGACGAAACGGCAGCATTTCCACTGGCAACAGCGTCCAAGCCAACGGGAAATATGGCCGCAGAAGCCGATGCGTCCTTGTAATTACCGTAAGCGCCATTGTGATTGAAACGGTTATACAAGTTTTCCTGTTCAATAAACGACAGCAGCGTAGCCAACCCGTGACCGTTCCGAGCAATCGGCTCGGGGATAAAAGATGCAGGAGATCCCCGGCGGTTACTCGCCAGCGCCATACGCCCTGCGGGGAATTTCTTGTAGGCACTCTCGTAATTGTGAACGGCCAACCCAAGCTGCTTCAAGTTATTAGAACATTGCATTCTTCTGGCAGCTTCACGAGCTGCTTGAACGGCGGGCAACAACAGCCCAACCAAAACTCCGATGATGGCTATCACCACCAGCAGTTCAACGAGCGTAAAACCAGCTTGCGAAAGCCTTCGTTGCATGGCAAACCTCTCTAGATAAACAAAAGTGAACGAACACAAACACACTAGCACTAAAGCGGACTACAATTGCCGCAATTAGAACAAAACTTGCGATCTTGGCAAAGTAAACTCTTCGGATTCCTATTCACTAATAGCATAATTGACAATTCATGTCCATAAGTTAGCCACAAAGAAGCTTGAACTAATTTCAGAAAAAAGCCTCCATGCATGTCAATTGCCTGATCCAGTCCAAGCTCCAGTCAGCAGATCCTACGAGCACCAGAGCTGTGCATCACGAGTTCTATTCTCAGTTTAGGTTATGCGCCAGATCGGAAGCCTGCGTCGAGGTAGGTTGGTGATCACCCAAGGTCTCTCGTCCGGTTACTTCAAAGCCAAACAAGCTCACCATCTGCACATAGAAATAATATAAATTAGGCACGAGAAAAAGTACTAACAGCGTGGACATGATCAATCCAAATGCCAAACTGGTTGCCATTGGAATCAACACTTGCGCTTGCAGCGACTCTTCGATCAAAATCGGCAGCAATCCAGCGACCGTGGTAATGCTGGTTAGAAACACAGGACGCAATCGCCGTCGCCCTGCCGTCATCAAGGCCTCGTGCAGAGGCATACCCGAACGAACCTGAAGATTAATAAAATCAAGTAACACAATTGAATCGTTAACTACAACGCCCGTCAGCGAGACCAATCCAAACATGCTGAACAAAGTGATCGACAAGCCCATCAAGGCGTGCCCAATTACGGCACCAATAATTCCAAACGGAATAATCGCCAAGACAAGCAGTGGCTGGAAATAGGAATGAAATTCCAGCACTAACAGAGCGTACATGGCCACACATGCCAGCGTGAATCCTACGCGTAAGCTGCCCAAGGACTCTGCCGTCTGCTGGGCTTGACCTTCCCATCGAAAACGAATCATGCTGAATTGTTCTGAAAACAATAGTGCCATCCACTTTATTGATGGCTTGCAAGATAGTGCTTCTGTGGGGTAAACGTTGATTTCGCAGGTGGCTTGATCGAAGTAACTGTCGCTTGTAGAGCGTTCCGATATGGGCGTTTGATTTGGAGCCTCTTCCTGGCGCACTGCGATCGGACGCGAACTTTGATGCTCGCGTTAACAAACTCAAAGATGAGATAGAACTCGCAGCTCACTCAGCTTGCGTCGGGAACCGGCGAGCTGTGGGTTTGGTACCAGCGCTGGCCTCGTGCGGTGGCGGCCTCAGCTAGCGAGGAGGGACGTCCGGCGGCGATCATCCAGCCCACATGCACTCTCCAATCGAACTTAATTGTGGTAATGGAAACAATTCAGTTGGCGAAAACAAAGTGCAAATGAGTCACCAAAATCGAGAGATCGAATTGCATGTTTGGCAAACTTACGAACAACGATCTTAGGGTTTAGAAAAAAGATTCCGAGAAGGCACTGTTCCTTACCGCATTTGACCGACTATCGATATCCGGAACCCGATGAGCCACATCCATGCGGTCCTTACGCACTGGCCAGAAAAATTCGGCAAGCCCAAACCGAGGCCGGCGACACACCGGTTTTTGCGTTAGCTCACGGTTACGGCCCAGTCGACGATTTTCGCAATCGCCTGACGATCGCAAACAAGGCCAGCCGCCACGGATTCTGGATCAATCGCTACGGATATTTATCCGACGAAAAACTGAATGCTGTTCGTGAAGTTGGACGAGCGTGACTTCAATCATCAACTTCGACGAATGGCAACAGCGGAATCCTCGAATTAGCGCAGAAGTTCATCATTCCGTCCGTAATCTAATAATGGCCTAGGGTTCCAAGCTCTTGATCAGCCTGTCGACATCGTCCTTGGTCAATCGCTCTGCGGTCTTGGAAATCATGAACTTCAGATGCTGGATTCCCTCGAATCTGCTTGGGTGACCTATATTGCCTAAAGGTCCAACGCTGTCTACAAGCACATTTCCGTCTCCGCCCAAAATGACATGAAATGGAATACCATGGTTCTTTCCGTTGCTGAAGCGCGTATTGATTTCCTCTGCATTCAAGTCCAGCGCGCTATCTATGGAAAGCATGACGTAGTCTTCGCTCAGCAGCACCTTTTGATCGTCCATCCACCGCGAAAGCATTAAACATGGAGCACAGCGCGGGCCGGACATTCTTGCCCATACTTTTTTGTTGGAGCGACGAGCCTCCGCCAAGGCCGCTTCGAGCTTCACTTTTGCATCGACTTGGCGGGGCGCGTTGTTCTGAAGAAACTTGGCGATTTGGACAGGCGCGCGACTATCGCTGATCGATACTTCCATTCGGTCCAACTCCGTCCCGTCGCTGGACATCAGGCATGCAAAGATCTTCCCATCAACTGGAACTGGCCAGTTCCTTTCAGCGAGAAATTGCTGGTTGGCCGGATACTCGATCGCTTTGGGAACTTCGATCAGCAGTGGAAGATATCTCAATATGGCTCGATTTTGATCCTCGTCCAAAAAATTCCGACCAACGAAAACTTGAGTTTGTTCGTTCTGCAGGACAACCATCGTATGCAGACCAGCGAGCCCGCAATTGCGGAGAGTTGTTGGCAGGCGTTTCGCCAGCGATATTGAAGCTGAATCCGAACTGCCAATGGGCAACCGCCACACATCCTTCGGCCTAACAACATCTCTTTCGAGCCAACAGCTACCAAGAAAATAGTCATCGCGCACCAATCCCGTGCCGGTGGAAATGACTAATTGCATACGCATAGGCACGCCTGAGAATTCAAAGTTTCCGTCCCGATCGGTAGTTGCGTCAAAAGTTCGAGCTGTAAAGCTTTTCGCTCCGGCGGACTTGAGGTCCGACGAAACCTTTACATGGCAACGAACAGGGTAGTTGGCGACACCCTGGCCACGATCGTCGAGCAATTGACCGAAGTATTTGGTGGTCGGCAGCAACTCCACAACGAAATTCTGATTGGTCCGATCGACAACAACATGTCCCGCCCATTGTTTGTCCGCGGTTAAGGCAAAAACTCCTGTTGGGCCATCTGTCATACCAATTTCAAATTCTCCCTGTGCGTTGGCATGAACGCGATGGTCGTGAACGAACGGGCCGCTCATGAAACCTGTGTCAATTTCCGCGCGCTCGAGATTGGCGCTGACACCTATCGGCAACTTGAGTTTCCCTAATGCTCGAACGAACGAAGTTGTTGGCACGTCTTCGACATGAAAATCGATTGATGCAACTTTCCCGGCAATGACCTCGAATTCCTTGCGCAGTGGATTCGTACCTATCATGAAGTGAGCCTCGTGCTTGCCGGGACTCGCCCAGGTTCGAGCGATTCCGTCCGATTGAGTGGTCGCGCCCCAGTGCTTGCCATTGGTGACGCCGCGCGAACTGCGACTCTCAATGGGAAAATAGGTGTGTTGTGAGCGTAGGTTGACTCGAACATCCCGCAACGGCAGTTTATCCGCTCCGCCGGTCACATTGATGCGCAGCTCCTCGCCTTTCGAAACGCTCAACTCGGGAGATTGGACTCGAGCGGTCGCCGACTCGTACGGAACCATATCGATCGACTTGCTGACCAACGATTCATCCTCGACCTGGATGCAATAGGTTATGTCGGGACGAACGAGCGCATGAAAATCTCCTGCGGAATCCGTGAATGCGCATAACTCTTCGGAGCGCATGTTTCGCTGTATGGCCGACGCCTTGAGCGTAACCAAGAATCCTCCTGCGAATCCACCCGGGAATCGCACATGGCCTTTGATAAGTTTGCGGTTTTCGTACTGGCTGCTCCGCAGTCGAACTTCGAGGACATCCCCGGCATGCTCCGAACTTGCCAAGAGCCAGCGAGGATCATTAACCATGACGCCGATCTTGTGTTTCGGCCAATCGGGCAACCAGTCAAAGTTCACCTCCCCTCGCTCGTTTGTTTTAAGAATCGATTGTTCCAAAAACGCGGGATCATCGCGTTCCGGAGATGGTCTCAAATTGTAGACCAACAAATCGACGTTCGCCGGATGTCTTCCGGTTTCATCCGTACAGCGGACGAGTAACGAGCGACATCGGTCCAGTGAAACTGTATGGCGGGCCAGACTGGCATCGCGGGCCGGTGGACGAAATCGGAATCCGCCAACTCGACGATCTTCGGTCCAGGCGGCAATCGATTGTGGGAATTCTCCCTCCACCAGATCGAAAGTCGCACTTCCTCCAGCGTCACTCCGGCGACTTTGCCTCCCAAGCGAAGAATCGAGTCGAATGGATGCTCCTACAACTGGATGGCCTTCGAATAGCACGACGACTTCCATGTGTCGCGCTGGTGGAGCCAATTCCAATTCAACGCCGTTGACGGCAGCATGACGAATTTCGGCTCGAGAGAGCTGGCGGACGGCCATCAAACCTCAGACCTTTCAACATGTTTGAGAATCTGCTAAATCCTTGTGGAACATGGAAGTTTCATGGATTTGTGGAGATTGATAGCTATGTCAGGGAAGACAAATCTGGATCGGTTTTCGGTGAAGTGTCCGTTGGCGGTTATGACT
>SYJV01000254.1 GCA_005798335.1 Planctomycetaceae bacterium
ACCGCTGGGACCCCAAGAACCAGCGCCCGGAGTTATGGAGCCTGTATAACGCGAAAGTAAACCCCGGTGAAAGCATCCGCGTGTTTCCACTCAGCAACTGGACGGAATTGGACGTCTGGCAGTACGTTCACCTTGAAAAGATCCCGATTGTGCCTCTCTATTTCTCCGCCGAACGCCCTGTCGTCTGGCGAGGAGGAACATGGATCATGAAAGACGACGATCGTTTGAAGTTGCGCGACGGCGAGAAAATTGAATTGAAGAAAGTTCGCTTTCGTACTTTGGGCTGCTATCCGCTATCAGGTGCTGTCGAATCCGAAGCGACGACGTTGCCACAAATCATTCAAGAAATGCTGCTGGCCAAGAACAGCGAACGACAGGGCCGCATGATCGATCGTGACGCAGGAGGGGCCGGGATGGAAGAGAAAAAGAAACAAGGCTACTTCTAACTCGCTCGTTTTTTCAAACCAGTCATTTTATTCAGCCTCGTTCCAGGATATCTGCCTCCGATCGTCATTATGAGCCACCATAGCGATTTAATTGCCACCGATATCGATGCCTATCTCGCCCAGCACGAACGCAAGGAACTGCTGAGATTCATAACCTGCGGCAGCGTTGACGATGGCAAGAGCACTTTGATCGGGCGATTGCTGTTCGATTCCAAAATGCTCTACGAAGACCAATTGGCTCAGCTTGAAAGCGAATCGAAGGTACATGGTACCACCGGCGGTAAATTCGATCCGGCGCTAGTCACCGATGGACTAAAGGCCGAGCGAGAACAGGGCATTACGATCGATGTGGCCTATCGATATTTCTCGACCGCCAAACGCAAGTTCATCATTGCCGATACGCCTGGCCACGAACAATATACTCGCAATATGGCCACCGGGGCTTCGACCGCCGATTTAGCCGTAATTCTCATCGATGCTCGGCACGGAGTGCTGACACAAACCAAACGGCACAGTTTTATCGTTTCGCTGCTTGGCATTCGCCACGTAGTCGTCACCATCAACAAGATGGATTTGGTCGGGTTCAGCCAGCAGCGATTCGACGAAATTTGCTCGGACTATCGCGACTTTGCGGCTCGCTTGGATTTGCCGGACTTGCACTTTATTCCTATCTCGGCGCTCAATGGTGACAACGTCGTCGACCCAAGCGCGCATATGCCATGGTACCGCGGCAGCAGCCTCATGAACTTTCTGGAGACGGTTTATATTGGCTCGGATCGGAATCTCGAGGACTTTCGCATGCCGGTTCAATACGTCAATCGACCCAATCTAGACTTTCGAGGATTCTGTGGATCGATTGCATCGGGAATCATCCGGCAAGGTGATGAGATCATGGTGCTCCCGTCGCGCCGTACCAGTCGAGTAGGACGGATCGTCACGTTCGACGGCGATGTCGCTGAAGCGTTTACACCCCAGGCCATTACCTTGACACTTCAGGACGAAGTCGATTGCAGTCGAGGTGATATGATCGTTCGTCCAGGCAATGTGCCGCGCATCGGCAATGATTTCGACGCTATGGTCGTGTGGATGAGCGCCGAGGCAATGGTACCCGGCAAGGAATATCTGTTCAAACACACGACTTTGTCGATTCCTGGCCAAATCGAGTCCTTGCGGTACAAAGTCGACGTAAATACGCTCCACCGTTCACCGACGCCGGATCTGCAATTGAACGAAATCGGTCGCTGTACGATCTCGCTCAGCCAGCCAATATTCCACGATGGCTATCGTCGCAATCGGACCACAGGCGCTTTCATTATTGTCGATCGCATCTCCAACGTCACAGTCGCGGCCGGCATGATCACTGATCGGGAGACCGAGCGTCGCCACAAATTTGCTGCCTGGGAGCTGGAAAAATCGACCGGCGAAAATCAAGCAGGAGAGATTCGAGTCGTGACTGGCTCGGACCGCGAAGCGCGACTCGGGCAAAAACCAGCCACGCTTCTGCTGACCGGAATCAGCGGCAGCGGAAAATCGACGATCGCGCGCGGCGTCGAACGCGCCTTGTTCGACCTGGGACGAACATCGATCGTCGTTGATGGCGAGGAACTGCGCCGGGGCTTGAGTCGAGACTTAGGCTTTACGATGAGCGATCGATCCGAGAACTTGCGCCGCGGCGCCCATCTGGCGAGACTGCTCAACGACAATGGCATGATCTGCATATTAGCCATGGTGGCACCGAGCCAGGAAGCTCGCGACAAAGTTGCCGACTTGATTGGCCTCAACCAATTTGTATTGGTACACCTCGACGCTCCGCTGGATATATGCCGCAGACGCGATCCACGAGGGCACTATCTAATGAGCAATGCGACGTCAGAGCTACCAATTATCGAGCACACCTTCGAATCGCCGCAGACCAGCGACTTGAAATTACGAACTGACGAGATTCCGGTCGATCAATGTATCACTCAAATTCTGGATTTATTGGTAGCTCGAAAGCTGATTCGTCGCTAAACACGCTGATGATCACAAGAGACACAACAGACTGCGTTAATCACGACAGCGCAGCGTTCGCGCGCGAATTCGGTTGGTAACACACTCAAGCAAAATTTGATGGAATTTGTCCCCGAGATTTATCTATGAAACCGATTCGCAAGCTACTGACGGCGAACCGCAGCGAAATCGCCACTCGAGTCTTCCGCAGTGCCCACGAGCTGGGCATTCGCACGGTCGCCATCTATTCGCACGAAGATCGTTTTGCGCTCCATCGTTTTAAAGCTGACGAAGCGTACCAAATTGGCAAGGCTGGTGAGCCCATTCGTTCGTACTTGGATATCGATGGTATCGTCGACATCTGCAAACGTTACGACATCGACGCTGTTCATCCGGGATACGGCTTTCTGTCGGAGAATCCCGAATTTGCGATAGCGCTGCAGCGCGCCGGATTGATCTTCGTCGGGCCAAGTGTGAGGGCGCTACAGATGCTGGGTGACAAAGTCGCTGCGCGAGAGATTGCGCAGACAGCAGGAGTGCCGGTATTGCCCGGCAGTTCGGCAGCCGTCACATCGCTGCTCGATGCGCAACACATCGCGTCAACGATGGGCTATCCCGTCATGCTGAAAGCGGCCAAAGGTGGCGGCGGACGCGGGATGCGAGTTGTCGAAACACCCGATGCCCTAGCCAGCGCGCTGGAAACGGCTCAGCGCGAGGCCAAGACGGCTTTTGGCAGCGATGAAGTGTTCGTCGAGAAACTAGTCCGTCGCGCACGCCATATCGAAGTCCAAATCCTGGGCGATGGCTACGGAAATCTAATCCATTTATTCGAGCGCGATTGCAGCGTGCAGCGCAGGCACCAAAAGGTCGTCGAATTGGCACCCGCACCCAACCTCGACCCGAAAATTGCTAGCCGCTTGCATCAATGCGCTTTGGCGATCGGAAACGCCGTCGGCTATCAAGCCGCCGGGACCGTCGAGTTTCTGCTGGATGTTGATTCCGGGGAATTCTACTTTATCGAAGTCAATCCGCGCATTCAAGTTGAACATACGGTCACCGAAGAAGTCACAGGGATCGATTTGGTGCGCGCACAAATTCTGGTTTCGATGGGCCACAAATTAGGTGATGAAAGTGTCGGCCTGCCCACGCAGAGCGAAGTGCGCACGACGGGATTCGCCATGCAATGTCGCGTCACGACGGAAGACCCTGCCAACCAATTTCGTCCCGACTACGGTCGAATTACGCACTACCGCAGCGCCAGCGGAATGGGAATTCGGCTGGACGCCGGAACGGCCTTCAGTGGCGCAGTAGTTAACCCGTTCTACGATTCGATGTTAGTCAAGGTAACCGCACGCGGCAGAAACCTGCGCGAAGCGGCCAAGCGCATGGAACGCTGTCTCCAGGAATTTCGCATTCGCGGTGTGAAGACGAACATCCCGTTCCTGATCCAACTGTCAGAGAATGAATTGTTTCTCAACGGGCAAGCAACGACGCGGATGATCGACAGCACACCCGAACTGTTTCAAATGCAACGTCGACGCGATCGAGCGACGCTGGTATTGCGTTATTTGGCGCACACGATCGTCAATGGCAACCCAGAGGTCAAAGGTGGAGTGGCGGCCGCGCGCCGCGCACCAGCGCCGGTTCCCGAATTGAGATTGAGCGCGCCGCTCGTCGCGGGTTCTCGCGACAAGTTTAAAGAATTGGGGGCAGCTCAGTTTTCTAAATGGGTGCTCCAGCAGAAAACGCTACTGCTGACCGATACCACGATGCGCGATGCCCACCAGTCACTGCTCGCCACGCGCCTGCGTACTTTCGACATGCTGCAAATTGCCGAAGCCTATGCGCACTTGACGCCTCAACTTTTTTCGCTGGAGATGTGGGGCGGAGCGACCTTTGATACAGCCATGCGGTTCTTGAAAGAGAGCCCCTGGCAACGGCTGACCCAAATGCGCGAGCGCATTCCCAACCTATTATTTCAAATGCTGCTGCGCGCCAGCAATGCCGTTGGATATACAAATTACCCAGACAACGTCGTCAAGATTTTTGTTCGTGAAGCCGCCGCAGCGGGCATCGATCTCTTTCGCGTGTTCGATGCGCTGAATTGGGTCGAAAACATGCGCGTCGCGATGGAGGCCGTTATCGATAGCGGCGCGATCTGCGAAGCCGCGATCTGCTATACCGGCGATTTTCTCAATCCCAAGCGACAAAAATACAGCCTCAGGTATTACGTCGAACTCGCCAAACAACTAGAAAAACTTGGGGCGCACATGCTGGCCATCAAGGACATGGCGGGCCTGTGCAAGCCCGCCGCAGCGCGACAACTGGTACGCGCTCTCAAACAAGAAATCGGCATTCCAATTCATTTTCACACGCACGATACCGCTGGGATACAAGCCGCTTCGATACTCGCCGGGGCCGACGAAGGGCTGGATATCGCTGATGCAGCTCTGGCACCCATGTCGGGCGGCACATCGCAAGTCAACTTGAATACCTTGGTGGAAGCGCTGCGTTTTGGATCGCGAGAAAGTGGACTCTCCTCGCAAGCGCTAACGGACTTGGCTGGGTACTGGAAAGCCGTCCGCGAGTTCTATCTGCCATTCGAAAGCGAGGCGCTGGCTGCGGGCGGGGATCTGTACGAACACGAAATGCCCGGCGGACAGTATACGAATTTGTATCAACAAGCCCGAGCGCTGGGGCTGGCCGACCGCTGGGCAGAATGCTGTAAGTTGTATGCCGAAGTAAATCAAATGCTGGGCGACATTGTCAAAGTTACGCCAACGTCCAAGGCAGTCGGCGATTTGGCGCTGTTTATGGTAGCCGGCAATCTGACCTGTCACGATATCCTGTCCGCGACTCGCGAGTTTGCGTTTCCAGCATCGGCGATCGACCTGCTGTCCGGCATGATGGGACATCCACCGGGCGGATTTCCCAAAGCCGTGCAAGCGGTGGTCTTGCGCGGCAAACCCATTGTCGATGGCAGGCCTGGCCAATCGTTACCTGACGCTGATTTGGAATCGTCGCGGACGAAATTGACTACGCTATTCCATCGGCCTGCTACGGACCGAGAGTGCATTACGCACATTCTCTATCCCAAGGTCTACGAAGAATTGATCGAACACCAGCGGATTTTCGGTGATGTTAGTGTTCTGCCGACTCCCTATTTCTTGTTTGGCCCCAATGCCGCTGACGAAATATCCGTCGACATCGAGCCCGGCAAACGGCTGATCATTCGATTTCTAGCTGTTGGCCAACCGAAGCCTGATGGAACTCGCACTGTTTTCTTTGAATTGAACGGCCAACCCCGCGAAGTCGAAGTGGTCGATAACTCACTGCAATCTGCCCTCACTAAAAATGTCAAAGCTGACCCAGCCGATCCTACGCATATAGCTGCCGGAATGCCCGGAATGGTAATCGCCGTCGCGGTCAAGCAAGGGGACACCGTCGTCAAAGGCCAAAAACTGCTGGCGCTGGAAGCGATGAAGATGGAATCAACCGTGCAGGCCGAGCGAGATGGGGTCATCGAGCAGTTGCTGGTCAAATCCGGCACTCAAGTCGAAGCGGGTGATCTGCTGGTCATTGTCAAGTAGAAGCAATGTGGCATGCGAATCAGCCTGACATTCCAGTCACATATCGGCCCTGGATAAGCCGGTTGTTAGGCGAGGGGCAGATGGGTGCTTACCAATACCAGCCCGACGCGTAAGCGAAGTGTCCGTACCAGGATTGACGCACTCGCTTGCGCGTTGGGCTGGTACTCGCTCATGGCAGGGTAAACTACCATCTGCTGCTCGCCAGAGCGAAAAACGAAAAGGAGCCGCTTGGGTGGCTCGTCCAAGCGGCTCCTTTCGTACCGTGAAAATGGGCCTGGCTGCAATCTGCCGTATTTGTCGCCATACATGGGCGAACTCGCCACTAAGGTCACGGGCGCCTGCGAATGAGAATTGTCTGCAAATCGCACAGCTTGTGTGTTGATTGTTTTTTCATTTGCATTAACCGTACCAAACTACAATGAGGCACGGTTTCTTCTCAACTTACGGAACTAAGTGTAAATTTGTGGAGGTTGGGGAACCTGGGTACCACCGCGAACAGTCAACATCCTGATTGCTAGCAATCCGATGTTTACTCTAAAATGGAAAAAAACTCCCAATCAGGATCATCTTTGGAAACGACAGCATGTAGCAGTAGTGTTCGGACCTGTTAGGCGGGTGCCGCGATGAAAAGCGAAAAAAGCTCCTGGCGCTCCGCACCTCCAGCGTGGAAACCGAATTTGTCGAATCATGCTTAGCATCGGGCGAACAATGAGTGTCGCCTTTCGCTCCGCGAAAGTAGCGTTACATCATTCTTTCGCGGAGCGAAAGACGACAATAAAAAACCCGTCGAGGCTTAGTATGTTGTCGGCATCCGGAAAATGTCGATATATTTGCGTTTACTACTCTTATCGCTTTAATCAGAGCAGCCCTCTGGTGTCTGAGGCAGGCAAATCTCGGCAGGCTCTTTAACCGGGTTCTTGCTGAGGTAGTATCAAAGAGTCGATACTTAATATTGTGTGATTGTTGAATCGGGTAATGGTTCATTCCCTTAGCTGCGGAAAATTGGTGCTTACGATATGACACGAATCTGTTGCATTGGTGCTGGCTATGTTGGCGGACCAACGATGGCCATGATTGCCAAGCAATGCCCGGAAATTCCTGTCCATGTGGTGGACCTGAATCAAGCCCGCATCGATTCCTGGAACTCAGACAACCTGCCTGTTTACGAGCCAGGGTTGGACGCTGTCGTGCGCGAGGCACGCGGTAGAAACTTGACATTCTCGACACGAGTCAATGATGCGATCCGCGACTCGAACATGATTTTCATTGCTGTGAACACTCCCACCAAAACCTTTGGAATTGGCGCGGGCCGTGCGGCGAACTTGGAGTTCATTGAAAAATGTGCTCGCCAGATCGCCGAGGTCTCCGAAGGGCACAAAATCGTCGTCGAAAAATCAACTTTGCCCGTGCGCACTGCGGAAGCAGTTAAACGCATTTTGCAAAGCTCCAGTAGAGGTTGTTCGTTTGATGTGCTGAGCAATCCTGAGTTTCTTGCCGAGGGAACGGCGATTGAGGATCTGCTGTCGCCCGACCGGGTCCTGATCGGCGGCGAATCCTCGGCGGCGGTTCAACGATTGGCCGATGTGTATGGCCGCTGGATCCCACGCGAACGCATCCTCACCACCAACCTGTGGAGCAGCGAGCTCTCGAAACTGACCGCGAATGCGTTCTTGGCGCAACGAGTATCGTCGATCAACGCCATCTCCGCGCTGTGTGAAGCGACTGGCGCCGATGTGGACGAAGTTGCTCGGGCGATCGGCACCGATTCACGAATTGGTCCCAAATTTCTACGCGCCAGTGTAGGCTTCGGCGGCTCGTGTTTTCAAAAAGACATTCTCAATTTGGTTTACCTGTGCGAGCACTTTGGATTGCGGGACGTGGCCAAGTACTGGGAACAAGTCGTGGTCATGAACGACTACCAGAAACGGCGGTTTTCCGAACGTATTGTCAAGACGATGTTCAATACTGTGTCGGACAAGAAGATTGCGATCTGGGGATTCGCCTTCAAGAAGGATACCAACGATACTCGCGAATCTCCCGCAATTCACGTCTGCCGAGACCTGCTGAACGAACGAGCGAAACTGTGTATATTCGACCCCCGAGTTCCCGAGTCCCAGGTGCGTTCGGAGTTAATATCTGCCTTTGCCGATGCCAGCGGAGACGTATCATTAAAAGACAGGTCGTTGGTCGAAACTAACGTCACCGTCGCTCGCGATAGTTATTCAGCGGCGGAGCGCGCCCATGCTATCGCTGTTTTGACTGAGTGGGACGAATTTAAACAGCTCGACGTTCAGCGGATCTATGACACCATGATGCAACCTGCATTTGTCTTCGACGGACGAAATATTCTCAACCGCAATCGCTTGACCGAGATTGGCTTTGAAGTTCATTCGATCGGCAAGCATTAACCCACTCAGAGTGAATTACCGACGTTGAAATCGGTGAAATCACGGTGCGAAGTGGGCAAAGGACTTCAGATAGAAATCATTTGCCGCTAGGCTAGGAGTGGTCGGTCAATTAATCGCCCATCTTTGTTTGAATCAGCCAGTGGAATCGTCATGGCTCAATTCGCGTACGACCTAAGCGTAATCGGCTTGGGGTATGTTGGTCTTCCGTTGTGTTTGCAGTTTGCCAAGACTGGCTCACGCGTCCTGGGGCTGGACATCGATCCGGTGAAGGTCGAGGCCATCTCGCAAGGCAAGTCATACATCCATCACATTGCTGGCGAGGCTGTAGCAGCACAAGTCACTGCGGGTCGATTGACTGCCAGCACGGATTTCTCCCAAATCAGTCAGACCGCCGCGGTGGTGATTTGCGTACCTACTCCGCTGAACAAGAACCGTGAACCGGATATCTCGTACATCATAAGAACCGGCCAGACCATTGCACCTCATCTTTGTCCTGGCCAGTTGATCGTGCTTGAATCGACCACTTATCCAGGCACGACCGACGAAGACCTACGCCGGGTGCTCGAATATGGGTCGGGGCTGGTTGCAGGTCGCGATTTTTTTCTCGCTTTCTCACCCGAACGCGAAGATCCTGGGAACCCCAACAGCCAAGTAGCCGAGATTCCGAAAGTCGTTGGCGGCTACACGCCGTTGTGTCGTGACAAGGCCACTGCGCTCTATCTACGAGCGGTCAAGCGCGTAGTGCCCGTCTCCAGTTGTCGAGCAGCCGAAGCGACCAAGTTGCTTGAGAATATTTTTCGTAGCGTAAATATCGCGCTTGTGAATGAACTCAAGACTGTCTATGCGGCGATGGGGATCGATATTTGGGAAGTAATCGACGCCGCGAAGACCAAGCCGTTTGGCTACATGCCGTTCTATCCCGGACCGGGACTGGGTGGCCACTGTATTCCAATCGATCCGTTCTACCTAACTTGGAAGGCTCGCGAATACGGGCAAGCCACTCGCTTTATCGAACTCGCTGGCGAGATCAATACGCGCATGCCGCAATTGGTGATCGGTAAACTGATCGAAGCTCTGAACTCAAATCGCAAACCGCTCAATGGCAGCAAAATTCTGTTGGTCGGCTTGGCCTATAAAGCCAATGTTGATGATCCTCGCGAATCGCCAGGTTTCATCTTGATGGATTTGATCAAGCACAGTGGCGGCATCGTTTCCTACTACGATCCCTACATTCCCGTGATTGGTATCACGCGCGAACACGCGCAATGGGCCGGTACTTCATCGATTTCGTGGAACCGCCAAACGCTCTCTCAGTTTGACGCAGCACTGATCAGCACCGCTCACGCCAACGTAGATTATCAACAGTTGTTGGACTGGGTGCCACTGGTCGTCGATACTCGCAACGCCACGCAGGGGCTGAAAATTGCGCACGCAGTTTTCAAAGCCTGATCCGGAACTTGAAACCAGCCGCCAATTGTGCAAAGATTGGCGCCCCCGATGTTTCCATACCAAGACCCGGAGATGCGAGTTGACACTCGACAGCAAACTGGTTGGACAACCAGCCAATCACGATACCGACCTGTGGTACGACCACCCGTATTTCTATGACCTTGGGTTCCAAGATACTGCCGAACAAGAAACTTGCTTCTTGAAATCCGTCATCGAACGCCATGGTCGTAGTGATACACGGCGCGTTCTCGAAGCGGGATGTGGCACGGGGCGATTGGTCGTACGGTTGGCAGAGCTTGGGTATGAGGTCGCGGGTTTCGACTTGAATCGTTCTGCACTCGCGTTCTTGCGTCAGCGATTGGTTGAGCGAGGATTGCAGGCAGACATTTTCGAGGCCGACATGTCCTCGTTTCGCGTACCACGCAAATTTGACATGCTGCTCAACCCGCTGAATACGTTTCGTCACCTGCTCACCGAAGAGGCCGCGCTTGGGCATCTACAATGCGTGGCAGCTTCACTCAAACAAGGCGGGCTATTTGTCCTCAGTCTCCATGTGATGCCACACGATGCGGATGGAGATTGCATCGAACGCTGGAAAGCCGACGATGGGACCACCCGCGTCAGTTACACGCTGCGCGTGCTGTCCTGGAATCGCCGTTCGAGAATCGAGCGATTGCGCATATCGATGCTGATCCGTGACTCGGCCCAATCTGAACGGCGATTGCGATCGGAAATGGAGCTGCGAACTTACAGCCTTGCACAGTTAAAGAAGCTGCTCGCGAAAGTGCCCGAATTGCGGCTGATAGAATCGTACGACTTCTGGTACGAAATCGACGAGCCGATCCCGCTCAGCCCCGACGTCTCCGATATCGTTCTTGTTATGCAGAAAGTAAAGGCCACCTAACAAGTCGCCTCGGCTGAGGTTCGGAACTCTGGTCTGCACCGACCGCAGTGGAAAGCTGGCAACGAAAAAAGGACGGGGCTCGAAGTCCTCGTCCTATGGTTGATTCGTTGGCTCGACGTGCGATTGAATCAGATATCTCCGTTTTCGTTGATCGCGGAATAGACCGTGTTCGCCAACTCGCGGAGGACTTTCTCCGCGTCGTCCAGCACGCCGTCGCCGTTGGTGTCGTAGGCATTGCTGTAACCGTCGGCGTTGGCATCCGCGCCGGTCAAGCGGTTGGTCGCCAGCAACAGAGCCATGATGGTCATGTTCGTGTTGTTGGCCACATCGAATGCGGCCCCGCTGGAGCCGATATTGACGACCTTCGTGCCGATCCCTGTCTGGGTGACGTGGAAGCCGAAGCGGCGGCCACGCTGCCGCCCGATAGGTTGCTGCTGGTGAAGTACGTGGCGAACAGCCCGTTGCTGTTCACATCCACGAACACCGTGCCGCTGATAACGGCTGTGACATTGCGCAGGTTGATGGTGAAGACCTGAGTCAACGCGTCCTCGCCATCGCTGGCCTCCACCGTGATCGCATGGCTCGTCGCGGCTTCGTAGTCCAGCAGCGCCCCGCTGGCCACGGTGACCACGCCTGATGTTGCATGGATGGCGAAGCGGCCTCCCGCATCATTGGTCAGGCTGTAGGTGACTGCTGGCATCGCGTCGACACCGGAGGAAAGTCCTCACACGTCGGTCAAAACGCGAGTAGCTCACGTGCAGCAACAAGGGCGTAAGAAAGATCTGGCGGCAGCCTTGCGAGGCAGCGTGGCTGGTTCGCAGGCTTCGTCGCGATTGGAGGAATCGTTGTGGTTGATCCCAAGCGAGGATCGGCGTCGTTTGGATTCCCAGCGCGAAGGAATGGTCGAAGGTTTTACGCTGGGGAATTACTTGATGTTAGTCGAGTACACGGGTGTAGCAGGAGTACCGAAGACTCAAATAGATGACAACAATTCCATTGCTGTGATTTCCGCAACCAGAACTCCGTCAATCAGAACAGGGACCTTTTCGTCGGCACTGTAGATTCGTGTAGATGCGTACTGGCTTGGATTTATGCGAGGAATAGGATTCTGCATGACTTCAATGACTTGCTCGTTCAAGTTCACAATCCAATAAACCGGAATTCGTGCATCGGCATAAACGCTGGCTTTAAATCGATCTGTGACCAGGGAGGTGTCTGCCACCTCAACAACCAACGCAATTTCCTCGGCACAAGGATGACGATGCGTGTAGTCTTCAAGTCGACCACGAACGATAGCAACATCCGGTTCGGGCTCGCTCGTTGCAAGGGTGATTGGTTCTTGGTTCTGAACGTGCCAGCCTGCGGGTACCAGGCGAGAAAGGGACAGATCACATCGTCTCGTCGCAATCCGATGAGGAGGATTCTTCGACATTTTCTCGACGACAACTCCGTCTAGTAGTTCCACATTGTCGTGTTCTTGAAACGCACCAGCCTGCACCAGTTCACGGTATCTTTCAACAGAAATGCGAATTGGCTGATAAGGCAGAATGTTGGGCAACTGAATGGACGCCATGATTGCTCGACTAATGAAAGGCGTTGTACAAACCCATTCTAGCCAGGCCCAAAACCATCGGCAGGCCAGAACTCCCCTTTCCTATCCGGAATATTCCACTTTGCGGGCATTTCGGCGTTGCCATGAATGACAAGTGGTCTGTCGAGCGAGTTATGGTGCGACGTAGTCAGTCGCTTTGGCAAGATATTCCAGCGAGCCGCCGGACGTCCCTCCTCGCTAGCTGAGGCCGCCACCGCACGAGGCCAGCGCTGGTACCAAACCCACAGCTCGCCGGTTCCC
>SYJV01000255.1 GCA_005798335.1 Planctomycetaceae bacterium
TGTCGGCAGAGATTGCCTGAATGGCTACCTTGTGGCCTGGAGGTATTTGATCCTGTACTTCGATGGATTTACCATCGACATCGATCCGATGTCCGCGCCTCAACTCGCGCAAAGCCACCACTACGTTATCTACTGGGCTGAGCAACAAGTATTCCGTGTATTGGTCTAATTGTGTTGACAAGGTTTGTTTCCAGTCGATGATTTTTGCTGAATCGTGGAGCGCCTACCCGCGCGGTGGCGTCTATACTAGGAAAAAGGTAGCTGTGCTGGTTAGCACTGACGAGCCCATCTAACCATTTTAGTTGTTTCTCCCACAACCCCTGAACGTCGCTCGATTCTACAATGAGCAATTCTCCATCCCAAGTTGCTTCCGGTGCAAATCCTGCGGAAACCTCGCGGCAAATTCGCGATATTCTGCACGCTCATCTGCGACATTCCACGCGCGTGATCAAGACTATGGACTTGACCGTGTTGGGATGCGTGTGGGTTGCAGGGGTACTCGGACTATGGTTGGTTTCCTGCTTATTGGATCACTGGGTGATACCTTTGCCAAGTTCACTGCGGTGGACAATCTGGTTGGGCGGAGTGATTGGAACAGCATTTTGGTTGGTTCGCTGGGTTGCACCGCTGCTATTTCAGAGAATCAACCCGGTTTACGCGGCCCGAAGAATTGAACAAACGATCCCTGAATTCAAGAATGGCTTGGTCTCGTGGTTGGAACTGGAACAACTGCCTGACCATGGAGTTCCAAAAGGGATCATGGCAGGACTGGCTCGGCATGCGGCTCGATTCTTGCACGGGCAGGATCCTGCTTCGACGGTCGATTCGACAGTCTTAATTCGGTTGATGAGCGTCGTGTTTTTCCTGACTTCGGGTCTGGTAGTTTACACGATGGTCTCACCCAAAAGCGTCACTTCAACCGGCAAGCGAGTACTCATGCCATGGCTGGACTTGGCTGCTCCCACGCGCGTGCAGATTCTTCAAGTTAAGCCCGGTGCCTGCGAACTCACGCAGGGCAAGCCGCTGAGTGTCAGTGTTGAGCTGCGCGGCCTATCCACGTCTGACAAAGTCGCGGTGAAATTTTCCACTGTCGATGGGCAGCTCAGAGATCAAACGCGACCGATGCAAGGGGCCACCGACGGACGCAATTTCAATGCAACAGTGATCACAGGCACGCGCGGCATCGATCACGAACTCGACTATTGGATCGAAGCGGGTGATGACGTCGCAGGACCATTTCGCGTCAAGCTGAATCCGCTGCCAATCATCGATGAAGTTTCGATCGTACTTGAGTTTCCCAAGTACACCAAGTTGCCCGGCCGAACTATTAACGGAGCACCGGTACAAGCGATCGAAGGTTCGATCGCGACGATTCACGCAGAATCAAACCAGACTCTAGAACGAGCTCGTATTGAAATAAATCCCGAATTGGATGCGCGCGGCGAATTATTGCATTCGTTATCGCTATTGGACATGCGCATCGATGGCCCCAAGCTGACTGGCGCGATTTCGCTGAGGCTCAACACGGCGCGCGATAATCCCACCGAGGTGAAATATCGTTTGCGCGGATTCAATTCTAGAAACGATGGCAATGAGAGTCCCGTTATTCGCGCTATCAAGGTGTTGGCTGACTTGCCTCCTGAAGTCTCTCTCTCGGGTCCAGATAGTCGGTACCTGAAAGTGCTTGTAGAGTCGCAAGTCAATCTGGAGATTCGCGCAAATGACCCCGATTTTGGTCTCAGCCGCATCGATTTGATCGTCAAACGAAACGGTCTTGTAATCCAAGAGAAGCATCTGCTGGATTCGGAGGGATTGGCTGGTCGGCAAGTGCAGACGGTTCGCTTGATACCATCAAGTCTCGGTGCCTCCGTGGGTGATCGTTACGAGATTTCTGCTGTTGCGCACGATAATCGGCATGATCCCGACTCTGGCAAGCTCGCTCCGAACATTGCGTTTTCATTGCCACTTCTGGTTGAGATAGTCGATGCTCGACAGTTCGCCAACGAACCACCGAATGAAATAGTAACCACTCCCGAGCCAAACACAGATCAGCAGAACAATAGCGAGCCCAGCGCAAGTGGTCAAACTGCGGATTCCGGAACTGCTCAAGCCGGGAACCAGTCAGCACAAGACCAGCCCGCTCAGCGCCCGAATTCTTCAGCTCAGCCGGCTGCTCAAGATTCGTCCAGCACTGCGACCAAACAGAATCCTGCCGAAGCTTCCAAGGATAATCGAACGAAAGAGAAAAACGGGAGTACCGGAAATCCCAAGCGCGACCAGACACAGAACGGGAAACAGGGCAGCAGCAAACAGAACAGCGGGAAACAACCAAACGGCGCGCGAGGGAGCGAAGCCAATTCGCAAGATAATGCCAAGGCTGGCTCAAATTCGAAGTCAGAAAAATCGAAATCTGCCCAGAGCGGCAATCAGCCGACGAACGATGAAAAAAACGGCAAAGGAAAATCGTCATCGCCTACATCTGGGCAATCGGGCGCTGAAAAATCGGACTCGTCTAATGCACCCACTCAGAATTCGCAAAGTGGCGGAAAATCAAAGGTTGGGAAATCGAACAAGTCGGGCGCGTCCCAAGAGAATTCGTCAGAGTCTCAGTCAGGAGATTCTCAGCCCAAGTCGAATCAATCGTCAGGCTCGGGTGGCAAATCCCCAAAATCTCAGAAGTCCGCAGCCCAATCTAATTCGGGTGGCTCGGCAGACCAATCTTCAGACACCGATACTCGTGGAAATCCCAGCAGTTCCCGGCAACAATCGGGCAACAGTACACGATCGAATGCCGAGGAGGATTCCTCCAACAGTTCGTCCGAGTCGAACGATGCAACACAATCTGGCGATCCTGCCGAGACTCGCAATTCCGCTGGCGGAGGCGAACAGTCGCGGGCTGAAAACGGAAAGTCTCAGAAGCCAACCAGCGACGGAGACGCGATTCGCCGTGTTGAGGAATACATCCGACAACGTCAGCCAAGCCCTGACCGCGAAAGTCAAAATGAGTCGGCAAGCCCAGAACAGACCTCCAACAATGGTCCTTCCCAAACGAAAGTTTCATCTAAAGAAAAGCAGTCCGAAAGAAGCTCGTCAAATAACCAGCAACCCTCCAGTGATTCGACACAGCGACAGCCGACTGGAAAAGCTGACCCAAGCCAGTCGACTAGTGCTGACCCCAAGCAAGCTTCTTCCGATGCCAAGTCCTCCTCTAATAGTTCGTCATCGGCTAGTTCACCATCGTCCGACAGTGCGAATTCTGAGAGCGAATCGTCGCCTCAATCAACAGCAGGTAATGAGTCCACGCAAGGCAAGAGTAATCCATCCGCAAGCAGTTCCGACAAGAACGAGCCGAATCGAGAATCGTCCGCATCTAATGCAGAAAACAAATCTCCGAAAAAATCGGAAACTGGGAACACGCAGTCTGCCTCTTCCGATTCCAAATCGGAAGCCTTAAATCCCAATCGGGGTTCCAAGTCTAAATCGAACGAGATTCCTTCAACCAAGAGCGGACAGTCGGCGAACAAGCAATCCAGTCAGTCAGGCAGCAGTAGTAAGAACGGCGCAAGTAATACTGCAAGAAACTCTTCCAATAATTCTTCGTCCAGTGGAAAACAGCCAGCACAGTCCTCAACGTCTGGTGGCAAGTCGGAAAAGAACGCCGACAAAATTGGTTCGTCCGCGAACGAAACACAGCCATCAACGTCGAAATCTGGAGATACGAGCTCAGCCGGCAAGCAAGATAGTGGTAAGACTGGGGCGCAACAAGATTCTTCCAGCGGTCAGAGCCAAAGTCAAAGCCAGTCGTCTGCGAAGTCGGGCGCTGCCAATTCGTCTAGCAAAGCTGACAAATCTCAACCATCAAAGAACGACTCGTCGGCAACCAAGCAGACTGGCAAGGGACCATCTACGGGTCAGTCCTCGCCGGAAAATCAATCCAGTTCCGGTCAGTCCAAATCCGAGCAATCCGGTACTTCGCAAAGCGGCAATAGTCAGTCGGGCAACCAACCTAGTGGCCAATCGGGCAGCGATTCGCCCTCGGGAGAACCATCGACCAATGGGAAAGGTACGGGTGACCGGCCAGGCTCGGGCAGCCCCAGCTCGGCGTCCGGTTCAGGCCAAAACTCTGCTTCGAATGCAACGCAATCTCAACCTGCTAACGAACAATTCAGCGGCCAGGCAACTCAAATGGCTTTGGACTATTTGGCTCGTCAAAAGGACCAGCCTGATCCCGAATTATTGAAAGAACTGAACTGGACCGAAAAGGATCTGGCTGAATTTCTGAAGCGTTGGGAAGGCGCCAGGGAGCTTGCTAATTCCAAGGATCCGCAAGATCAGCGCAAGTGGAATGAAAAACTGCGCGATCTGGGGCTGCAGATTCGACCCGCTGGTCCCAACCGAGCACTCAGCCAAGATGACTCATTGCGCAGAATGCAGGAAAGCGGAATTCGCATCCCGCCTCCTGAATCCATTCGTTCGCAATACGAAGAGTTTCAAAAATCGCTGCGCGAGAGTCCATCACGATAACCCGCGCGTCTCGTGTTTAAAATTAGGGTGGTTCGAAGCCGGATCATGCCCGCGCGGAAAATTATTGGCAAGCCATGGCGAATCAAACTCTTTATTCGCTCACCCAGACCCATCTTGAAACCGTTGCGTGAGATGCGTCAACGATTGACGTACCTGCGATTTTTCCAAAGGCGTGGAAACAATCCCAGATTCGCAGAATATCATTGCCTGTAGGAACTGGGAAATCGTCTTCAGGTTGCAGTGGTTCGTCGAGATCACCATTGGCGCTAACAAGCGCAAACGTGATCCAGGGCTTGGCGGCGGCGAGCAATCCCGCGAAGTCCACGTACGAGACGGCCGCTACTTCGCTATCGCTGGTCAGCCAAGCTGGTCGAGTGACGAGCGGCTTTTCTTCGGCCATGTCCGTAACTTGTCGAGTACTATATCCATAGGTAATCGCGTTATTTGTTACCAGGATTTGAGCTTGAATGCCTTCAATCGGCAGACCCTCTTTGGGAAGGTTGTAATAGTATCTAGTCCCTCCGGCGATCGACTCTTCTTCGGGTACCGGAATAGTATAAGACTCTGGTACTGCATCGGGCTTCAGTTCTCGGACCAGCACTACTACCTTGTTCATCAGTTCCAGCATGTCTTCGCATCCGCTGAGAAATAGGTCCCTATTGCTCAGTCTCGATGCACCAGCGATTTCTAGAATGGGCAATGGTTCGGGAATCGGCGGAGAATCTTCGCCCAGCGTGGTCGTGGTTAGCTGCGCCGCAACAGCCAGCAAATTTTCGTGCTTGTCCAAAGACGGGCAGATCTTTTCGCGCAGAATCGCAATGCCTTCCTTGACCAGCGGAAGAATCTTGTCGGTGACCAACTCCAAGTGTTCGACGTCTTCTTCGCGCAGTAATTCCGCTTCAATTATTCGATCCGCGTAATCAGGGATCATGTCGATTACATCTTCAACTATTTCACCAAGTTGTTTTGGCCATTGCGTTTTGACGGCCATTACAACCAGCGGTTTTGTCCCTGCATTTTTGAGTATGGACATTGGTTTCGCGTTGGCGAGAAACGGGTTCTTGGTCCAATCCCAAGCTTGGCCTTCAATCCCTTGCTTGGTGGCATAGGAGTACATCAACGCGTCATCAAATTCTTCGATGATTTGCGCCAATTGCTCGTCGACTTCTTGAGCATCTTCGACGGCCTGTTCAATCAACTCCGTAACTTTTTCATCATCGGTAGTGGCTTTTCCGGCGCTACCAATCTGCGCAGCAAGATTGCCAAAGTAATTTCCGAAGTTGAGTTGGTACGAAGCCGCACGCCATGCTGCCGAAGTAAAACTCACGCTTCGCATTTTCGGCGGAGCCGCTGCGACCAGTTGTTTTAATCGCGGATGGCCGAGTAGATTTTCCCCTTGCCCCAACTTTTGGAGCACGTCAGCTTCTTCGCTGATCGCGATCATCAGTCGATTATCGATGGTTCCGAGCGACACCGTGATTTGTCGGTCTTCTAGCAGCTCGGTGAGATGATCGACCATTCCCTTTTGTTCGTCGGTCAGGTCAGCGATCGGCAACTGATCCCAGGGAATCATTTCAGCATTAACGGTCCAGGTTAGTATTTGTCCATTCGTTAGATCGTTACGTTTGAGTTCCTGCAAGAACGGTTTTACGGGTTCGATGCTGCCTAAACCAAACCGAATGGTCGACTCTAGAACGTCAAGAAATGTACGGACGTTGGCGTCGCTGGTCAGTCGAAATCCTATCACTGTCGTGGGAATCTCGATTTCATCGAGCACATCTTTCCCGAGTCCAAGAACGAATTCTTTCATTGCTTCTTCGCCGCCACCGGCGGCAGCATTGATCTCGGCTTGCAGCTCGGCAAAACCTTCGGCAAACGTGCACCACTCAGAACCACCGATGACAAAGAACTCTTGTGAAAACATGTCGCTGCCAATATTCATCAAGATCTTGCCATTTGGGCTGCGTAGCATGGCCATAGCCTTTGCTACGTTCGGGTCGTCCGTTTGCATTTTCTCCTTAATTGCTGCTTCGAGTCGTTGGACATACGGAATTTGCATCAGTTCTCGCACGAAGTTTCCATTAAGAAATTCAGCCCACGATTCGCGCAGATTTAACGAAGTTGCGACGAACGCAGCATCTTGGGGCGCTATCGACAGCGCGGACTGGGACAATTGCGATTGATCGGCAGATGACTGTGCACGCAAGGGCTGGCCGACAAACACGATCGCAGCCAGCAGAACTTGTGACAGTATTGCTTGACGCCCAAGTTCCCGATAGAAACTCATAACATAACTCCATTGAAAAACGCAAAGCTATTTGGTCAGTTGCTGTTGTAGCAGATTTGCCGCTACCTTCGCTACAGAGAATCAGGCGTGATACTTAGCGCCCTGCAGAGAATTTCGTCGTGCAAACTCTTCCTCCAGTCGAGCCTTAATAGTTCCCTTGTGCAAGCACCACTGCGGTGCCACGAGATCTTTCGGTGGTGCGTCACCCGATATTCGCTCGATAACGGTATTGATTGGCATGTGTTCAATAAAGTCGGCGAGAATCGGAATGTACTCTACCAGCTCCATCAAGCGTACTTCCCCTTTGCGGACTTGGTCCGCCAAAGGTGTTCGCTCGACGGCATACAAATTGTGCACCTTAACACCATGAGGCTGCCAGCGAGCAACTTCTTTGGCCGTTTGCATCATCATCTCTGATGTTTCACCGGGCAATCCAAGCATCACATGAACGCTGGTCTCGAAGCGTCGGCCTTGCACGCGACTCATTGCGTCGACGAATGCATCGTGGTAATGCCCACGATTCATCCAATCAAAGCTTGCCTTGTGAATCGTTTGCATGCCAATTTCCAGCGAAACGTAGGTAGTTTGCGCAAAGCTATCAATCAGGTCGAGCACATCGTTTGGCAAGCAATCGGGCCGAGTTCCGATGACAAGTCCAACAATCCGAGGATCCTCGAGCGCCTCGCGGTATAATTTTTCGAGCTTGGATAGCGGTCCGTAAGTATTTGTGGCTGGTTGAAAGTATGCCAGAAATTTCTCGATGGAATATCTGCGCTTGAGGCCAACAATTCCTCGCTCAATCTGTGCCGCTATCGAATCTCGTTTGACTCGGCGGCTGGGGCTGAACGCTCGATTATCACAGAATGTACAACCCCCTAGAGCAACGGTGCCATCTACGTTAGGGCAAGTGAATCCCCCATCGAGACTGATTTTTTGAACTCGACAGAGAAAACGTTCGCGTAGAAATAGATTGTAAGGATAGTACTTCAGACCTTCTGTTACCCAACGAGGGGCCGTTGGTGGCAAAACAGTTCGACCAGTCAAAATTGACGTGTCCGTAATTGGTGCTTAGAATCATGGGGTGGCAATCGCTTGACTTTACCTCAACGGATTTCATGGGCAAGCGGATGCAGGCGTGCAGTGGGCGAATCCTATCGGGTTTGCATTTATGGGGAGAGTTACAATGCCTGACTTTGGTGAATTAGTACCCACCGGGGGCGGCGAAACAATCGTCCTGATGAAAGACAAGCTGACCATCGGGCGAAACGAGAGCTGCGACATCGTTCTGCGGTTCCCAAACGTATCCAGTCAGCATGCACGCTTGACGTTGCTGCAAGGATATTGGTTTATCAAGGACCTGGAAAGCCGCAATGGTACCAAAGTCAACGGCTTTAAGATAACTGCGAGGAAGCGCCTGGACCCGGGCTGCCAAATTTCATTTGCCAAGCATGTCTATACTTTGCAGTACAACCCCGAAGCGCTCGGTGCGATGGGAACTCCCCCGTCGGACGATGATCAAAAAGAAGATATTGCTCGTTTGAGCTTGTTAGATTCTGCGGGTCTCAATCATCGAGACGAGAAGAATATTTACAAGAACAAGACTACGTTTGAAGAGTAACACTGCAAACTGGTGGCATAGGTATTTGCCCGTTTTTCTTTCGAACTTTATCGAGACCGACGGACGTTTACGCTGCATCCTTTTCATGCAGCGATAGTTGAAAGACGTACCAAGTAATCACGCTCATTACCACTTGTTCTCCCCCGTCTTCGAGTGCTCCGATCGCCTTGTCGACCAACCAGTGGCCTCCGAAATAGAGTTGATCGACAAAGATGCTGAAAAAGGCAAATGCTCCAAGCATCGCGAACAAGGTTGTGGCGACGCGCAAATAGTGTTTGTCGGCACGCCACAATGAAGAACCGACCAGTGAAGCGACGATTCCGCCAACCGCCAGCATGAACATCAGTTCTCCAAAGTTCTGCCCCTGTCTTGCTTCTTTTGGAAGTGGAATTTCTGGAATTTGGGTTAACATAATCCACTTTCCGGAGGTGTTCCATGTCTAAGAATCGAAGAAGTTTTACGGCACTACAGAAGGCTGACATCGTTCGTCGGCATTTGAAAGACA
>SYJV01000256.1 GCA_005798335.1 Planctomycetaceae bacterium
CTCACCTAGTAGCCCAGACACAAAAACCAAGACGCTGCGACAGCAATTCCTGATGCTCACTATATTAGCGAGCGGCAGATGGGAATTTACCAATACAAGCCCGAGGCGCAAGCGAGTGCATTAATCCTGCCGCACACTCGCCTGCGCTTCGGGCTTGTATTGGTGAATTTCCATCTGCCGCTCGCCTTAGAACCATAGTTTGCACGGTTACAGTCAATTGACTCCCCGAACCATTAACTGGTTCAGCGGACGAGGTTGGAGTCGAGAAAGATAAAGCTACGACTCCCGTTTTAGGGAGGTCGGTGGCAGTGCACGGTCTTACGGACGACCAACTTCGGCTCCGCCGACACAGTCGTCGACAGCCCTTCTCTTCCAGAAAGTCCAAAATCCTCTCAAACAATTCTCATAGTTTACAGAATCCGCAAGGTCGGAAAAGGCCAATTCGTGGTCCCGGACCTCACTATCAGTGTGAAGTTATGCCCCGCGACGATGCAATCAGCGCGATCATTTTCCCAGTACTGAACCACCAATCGAGCGATTTCTAGAATCTCCATTGCGCGCGGCAATTGAAAACCGTCATAGAGTCGCATTTGGCAACCGCAAATACCAAGAAAACACACTTATTCATCAATTCTTCATGGAAAATCTTTGTTCGAGATTCTGGTTGGGACCGGCGCTTTCACGTCCGCACAACGCCTCGCCGCGCTGATGGATTGTGATAGAATTCGGCGCAAAAGCGAGGCGAGTTGGTTACCAATATTCCACTTGTGATTCCAAAAGCGGCTTTTGATTCCAACCAGCATAGCACTTTTTTCAGTTTATCCATCGATGGCTTGAATGAACCAGCAATGATCGATTTGCCGGATGAACATCGAAGAATGCTTCGCCGGCGGGCTAATGCGTGAATCGCTGCCGAGGAAAGTACTGTTAGGCTCACGTCCATTCCTTTTCATCGAATAACGGGATAGGTTATCCATGTTCTCGATTCAGAGTTTCTTTAGCCAGGACACCAAGTTCTTTGACTTACTTGAAGCCAGTGCCGCTGAGGCCGAAGAGTTAACTCGATTGCTAGTCGAGCTACTTAAAGATCGCTCCCACCCCAGGCCGTTGGATCAATTTGCGCATGCTCGAGGAAAAGACAAGAATATCACGGACCAGATCAGCCAGGAGTTGGTTAATACGTTCGTAACTGGGCTCGAACGAGAAGATATCGAGATGCTTTCTTATGCTCTTTATCGCATTTGTAAGACGATCGAGAAATTTGCTGAGAGGTTCAATCTTACTCCACAACGATTAGCGAACGTCGATTTCTCACAACAAACTGAATTGATGGTTCGAGCGACGGGGACTCTTGTGGAAATGGTGCGCTCGCTGCGTCGAAATCCGACTCTGGAAGAAGTCAAAGGCATGAACGATCGGATGCAAGCGATCGAAACCGCCGCTGACGACGTAGTGCTGGCTCTGCTGGGAGAAGTTTACGGGGGAAAGTTCGAGCCCATACAAGCCATGATGGTGCGCGACCTGTATGACTTGCTGGAAAAGATGATCGATCGTTGCCGCGATGCTGCAAATGCTATTTCGCATATCGTCATGAAAAATTCGTGATTCGAGTTTTGCGCAAATACATCAACTGATGCCGAAGGAGCTTTATGACGCTAATTCTTTTCGTGGTGGTGGTGGCGCTTGTTTTCGAATACATCAATGGCTTTCATGATACCGCGAACTCAATCGCCACTGTAGTTTCCACCAAAGTCTTAGCACCCAAGCAAGCGGTGTTGCTGGCAGCGACTTCGAATTTAATCGGCGCTATGTGTGGTGTAGGGGTTGCCCAAACGGTTGCTTCTGGATTGGTGGATACTAAAGTCGTAACTCAAGAAGTATTGGTGTGCGCGCTGTTAGCCGCGATCGTATGGAATTTATTTACGTGGTATTTAGGGTTGCCAAGCAGTTCCAGTCACGCACTCTTTGGAGGACTGGTGGGGGCATGTGTCGCATCGGCGGGAAAATGGAGCGTGGTAATTTGGTCGATCCCTGACCCAGAACGCTGGTACACCGGCAAAGGGTTACTGTGGAAAGTCGTCATCCCTATGATTGCTTCACCGCTTGCTGGATTCGTTATCGGGTTCATCATTATGGGGTTCCTTTATTTCTTATTACGCAAGTGGAAGCCGCGCTGGGTGAACGTAGTTTTTGGGAAAATGCAACTATTGAGCGCGGCCAGTATGGGATTCATGCATGGAACCAATGACGCACAGAAGACTATGGGAATTGTGGCTCTCGCGCTTGTAGCCGGGACTGCTGCGGGTGATCTTGATGACCTGCCTTCATGGCTGCAGTTTCTAAGAATCGAAGCAGCCGCCGAGTTGGCAATCCCCCTTTGGATTAAAGTCTTGTGTGCGGTCGTCATGGCCGCGGGAACTGCGGCGGGCGGTTGGCGCATCATCAAAACACTGGGGCACAAGATGGTGCGCCTACATCCGGTTCACGGATTCGCTGCGGAAACTTCATCTGCCATAGTAATTGGTCTAATGACCTGGGCCAAAATTCCCGTTTCCACGACGCACAATATTTCAGCAGCGATCATGGGTGTTGGTGCCGCGAAACGGTTGGGAGCGCTGCGCTGGACGGTAGTGGAGCGCATGGCTTGGGCATGGGTATTAACCATGCCGGTCTCAGGTGCGATCGCCTTCGCCGCCGTCTGGTCCCTTCAACAACTTCAACTGATGTAGAGAGTAGATCGATTGTCACAATCGTTCTCTGAGCTGGGACATACTGAACAGAGCAATGGGCTGAGCAGAGCTAAGCAATTCTGAATTGGGCAGAGCAGGCCTGAGCAATTGAGGACAATTGCTCTACTCTCGGGATGTAGCAGGATGGACTTGGCAAAATTTCAGGTAGATGGCTACGAGCAGTGCAATGGCCAACAAGAAGCCTAGCGAATGCTCAGGCTGCAGTGCGTAGTGCAGCACGGAACTGGCTGGCACCACTTCAACGGTGTGGCCGGGATGAGCCCAAGCTGAAACAGGAGACAGGCTCGCGACCAACAAGATAACGCGGAAAATTGTATTTTTCATGGACAGCTTGCTTACTTGGGCACTTGAGTAGAAAGGTTCAATGCAGAGCGGGCAAGTTGGGAATTAACCACTTCGATTGGAATGGGAATTCCTTTGAGCACGCCTTCGACGACCAATGAATTTTGTACAAAACCCTGGAATTTGGTAACCACGATTGCGCCGCGGCGCAACTTGGTCATCTGGGATATCAACACTAACCTGTCGCCAGGAATAACGGGATCGCGAAAGCGAACTTCCTCGAGGCCGCCGAAGCCAACCATGGCTGCCCCCAGCAAATCATATTTCTGAGAGAAGTAGCTGCACATCTGCGCAGCAGCTTCTAACATCATCACCCCGGGCATCAGAGGCATATTTGGCATGTGCCCACGTACCCAAAATTCGTCATACGAGACATCTTTGTAGCCCACACAAACGTGGCGTGAAAGGTCCTCGAAAATGACCGCTGTAATCTGCTCCATTTCGAAGCGTTGAGGATTGTACTTGCGTATCTCTTCGGCGTCGGCGATGACGTGATCAAAGTCCAACGTCGAAGGATCGAGGATCAGTTCTCGCTGCGCCACGGCTGAGGCCTTCGTGAAAATCGCGACTTGGCGGGAAAATGCTCACAGGAAACGGCTCGAAATGCACCCCAGTCCAGCAGCTTTTCGCGATCACAGAGTTACTCGTAGACCGAGTCGCTATTGAACGCTACGGGAGCAATTTCCAACCTCTCCCCAAGCAGTGTTACGTGCGCACCTTTTTTCGCTTTGCCTTGCGAGCTTTAGCATTTGCGGGACGACTGCCGTGGTTGGCTTTTTTTAGTTTGTGGTGTGGCTTGGTCATCGTGAATTGGTCTCGTGAAGCGGTGGCAATGTTCCGACAATTCGCAGCCGGATTTTAAGTTTACTAGCCTAACAGTAATCGTACGCCACGAAAAGGCTTGATTTACCGGCTCCAGCGACTTTCGGCACAGGACGGGTTCTGGCAGTTGACCCGGCGTCTGGGAGTTGGAGCAGCGTTTAAGTCGTTTTAGCGTGGTACTTTAGCAAATGAAAGCGTTTGCCGGATGAGCGTCGAGGGCAAACGCAAGATCTGCGAACCGGAGTTTGCCCTCTGACGCGATTGGTGGGCGTGGACTCCCTTACCACAATACTTGCACCCTGCACCAGGTAGTTTATGCAATCGTAATCAATTTCAACGATCCGCTTAATTACCGGTTTCGTAGGATTTGTCGCCCAGGTGTCTCAGTAGTATGCATCCGCGGATTGGTGCCAAGTCGATAACGGTATTCGTTGTCCCCGCACCATCTTTCTACCAAATTCAGCAACGGACCATTTCCGATTGCGTTGCCCTTTTTTTCAACGCTTTACTTAGTTGCTGGTTTCGAGCCAGGGATAATACCAGCAGTTAAGCGGATCATCGATCAATTTTGGGCCTCGACCAAGAAGAACTGCCACCAGTGGTCAATGGCACTTCGCCGCACAAACCGTATCATTATCATTCTCGCAATTTACAGATCACGTCCCGCTCCTGCGAAGATTTCTCATTGTTCGGACATGACACTTCTGCCAAGCGTCTCCCCCTTTCACTTTTTCAATCTCTTTCGTAACCCGTTTGGCGAGATAAGCCGAACCGAGCGTGCGGAACTGGCGGTCGTCGACCCGTGGCAGTGGCACAATCTACTAACAAACTCCCAATTTGTCCTGCAATTCATCGGCCCATGCGGGCACGGTAAGACAACGCATCTGCTGGCGATTCGGCGAGCCTTTCCTGAATTCCAATATGTTTATTTGCCAGAAACTGGCCCTCGACCGACTGTTCCGACTGTCCGTCCAATGATGGTCGATGAAGCTCAACGATTAAGCTATCTCAGATTGCGGCAATTGCTTGCTTGCGGCGGTCCGCTCGTATTCGCAACACATGTCGATCTAACGAGGACAATTGAGCGAGCAGGTTTAATCGCGGTGACGGTCGAGGTAGCGCGCGAAACTTCGGCCGTACGACTAGCCGAAGCGCTCAATCGGCGCATCGAAGCCAGCCGGTGTGCGAGCGGGCCAATACCTCGCGTTTCATTAGAAATGGCGATACGATTATTGTCGAGATTTGGACCAGATCTGCGCTCGATCGAAGACTATCTCTTCGAGCAATTTCAGCAATGCGTATTGGAGCAAACACCTTGGCCGCCTGTAGCATTTCCGTCAAGCTGGACGAACCCAAGCGGTCTCGCATCGGCGGTGAACCCATCACTGGAACCGTATTGGTCGAGCCTGAAAAGGATATTAACTGCAAAGCGTTAGAGGTGACTTGCTATTGGGCAACTCATGGTCGCGGAAACGTCGCGCGCGGTGAGGTCCAATGCGAGACACTTTTTCAAGGTTCTTGGCAAGGCGGCCAGCAATATAAATACCCATTCAAGCTGACTACAGCGACGTGGCCGCCCACCTACTATGGCAACTACCTGAACGTGAGCCACTTTGTCGAAGCGCGTGCCAAAGTCGCTTGGGCGATCGATTCCAAAAGCCAACAAGAGTTCACTCTCGTCGCTCCGGAGAGTCCGGTCGATCTAGCGCCAACTGTGAATGTAACGAAGAAGACAGGCTGGATCGGTTGGCTGATCGGCATGTTCGTATTGTTGATCCTGATAGCCTCAATCGGGCCTCTGCTGATATTGATGACGTTTGTTGTCCCGCTGATCGCCATTGGTGGCGGTTTGTATTGGTTGGTTCGAGTTTACTTGCCCAGCCAGTTGCTTGGCACTGTCCAATTCGACGTACAACCCAAAACGGTTTCCTTAGGTCAATCGATCCAGGGTACTTGCGAGTTCACTCCCCGCCGGTCCACAACCGTCAATGCGATTACGTGGACCGTTCGCTGCATTGAGAAGTGCTCTTCTGGCTCTGGGTCAAATCGTAAGACTCATACCAACGAAGTTCTTTGCAAATCGCATACGTTGGCCGAGGCTGATCAATTGAACTCCGGTCAAGCTCAAAAATTTGCATTCTCATTTACTGTCCCTGCTGCGGCACCTCCGTCGCTGAAGTTTACCGACAACGAACTCATTTGGACAAACGAATTGCGCATCGACATTCCCAAATGGCCGGACTTTCACAAAGTGCTACCCATGGTGGTTGCGGTCGCTTGCGATCCCAGCACTCCTCCGGTTGTCGAAAAAATTGCCGCTGTAACGCTGGCCAACGACCCCGATCCGTGGTTTACCGAAGTGCTAAACCAAGTGATTCAGTCGCACGAAGATCTCGATCGCATGGAGACCGTGATCGAAGCTGTCAAGTCGCATACTTTTGATATTCAAGTCGATTTCCAAGACGAAACCGAAGAACCCATTGAGTCCGATGTGGAAGTCGAAGGAATCTGGGTCAACGCACTTGATCGGGCACGCAAGCTGCCCCTAGTGATCTTCGTACCTTCGTCCGTTTCGCCAGATACAATTGCCTGGACCAGTAATTTTCGCGGCAAGGGGCTGGTAATTGGCTTTGAATCCGACACCAATCGCGTGATACTGCAATTGGTCTAGCAAGATAGAAAGTTGTTTGCGCCCATTTGTCACAATGCTGTACCATTTTCGCACTAGGCTGCCGCGTTTCGTCGTCACGAAACGCGGCAGTTAACGCTTTAGGTAATGAGCGTATCGGTGTAGAATGAGATTCCGTTGGTAAAGCGATCCCATACAGGAGAAACCGCCGTGACTGCAACAGCGGAAACAATTCAGACCACTGCCGCGCCTCCTCAGAGCATCATGCTGGTGGACGATAGTTTTGTCCTGCGCGATCGATTGGCAATGGCATTCGAAGAACGCGGCTTTCGAGTTACGGTGGCAGGCAACTGCGATGAAGCCGTAATGGTTTTTCGACAGAATCCGACCGACTTGGCCGTGGTTGACTTGCGCATGCCAGGCAAGCCGGGAATGGCGCTGATTCCCGAACTAAAAAAGATCCGCCCTGATACCAAGATTTTGATTCTGTCCGGGTTTGGCTCGATCTCCACCGCCATTGACGCAGTTCGTTTGGGGGCAACTAATTTCTTGCCCAAGCCCGCCGACGCTGACGATATTCTCAACGCCTTTGCGCGAGGTGGCACTGAGGTTGGCATTCCCCAAGCTGAAGAAGAGATTCCGGTTCCTACGCTTGCGCAGGCCGAATGGGAACATATTCATCGCGTGCTGTCCGATTGTGGCGGCAACATCTCCGAAGCCGCTCGCCGTTTGGGCATTCATCGTCGTTCATTGCAAAGGAAACTTCGCAAGCGCGCTCCGTAGTGGGCAACGGATTGCATTAGGTGTCGCCATCGTTATTGCGTCGCTAGTGACCAAGCCAAATACTGGTCAAGCCTCTGTTGCTGGTTCTGCTATGTTTCTAATGTACTGCTTAAGCAATTGCTGTGTGTCATGTTCTGAGAAGCAGGTCGGGTCGCAGCGCATACAGATTTTCAATCGACGGCGATAAGTAAAAATCGAGATGGTGACTCGAGTTCCAGGACGCATCGGTGGCACACCACTGATGTCCTCCAATATCAAACTGCCACATCGAAGTCGACCTTCGCTCGTCGGAAAGTCATTGTAAAACTGGCGCGTTGGATCACCCGTGTTCGACAAGATCGTGGACGCAACGCTGCGGCGCAAGAACAAAATGACCTTCATGGTGCGAGGAATAAAATGATAACCGCCAGCCAGAATCTCCATGAATCTCGAACAATTGCGCTCGTGCTTGGCCAGTAGCATTTCGGCAGCGATTTTGTCACGCAACTCTTGCGTGCGCTGAATTTGACGCGTGGTGCAGCGAATAAAATGGTTAGCCACAATGTTGCAAGCTGGAATGTCTTGATCGGCTGCTGATCGCAGATTCAGCGGCATATTGATGACGATCGAGTTGCTTGGCAGCAGCGGACGATTGGCTTGTTGCCATTGCATCAGGGTCACGAACAGTTTTTCGACTAACATATCATTGACAGTTTGACCTCGATCTTGCGCGATATGGCGAAGATCGCGGTAAACGTTTTTTTCAAAAATATGCGAATGTACTCCAGGGAAAGTTTGCAGGCTGTGAAGGTCTGCGGTTTGCGAAGGCCGCATCACCGCAGCTCGACGAAATAGGAGCTGCCGAGCTTCGTTCCAAGCGCGCAGGCGTTGGCGAACTTGAGGCATGAGATTTATGTCGAAACTAGACTTAGCACGCTCGCGCAACCGCTCGGCACTGACGGCTTTCTGCGGTTCTAGTGCGGTTTCGCCCGTTTCCCGAGCGTAGGCATAGAGTATGTCACCGATGAATTGGTAAGCGCCAATGCCGTCGCAGGTGGCGTGATGAAACTGAGTCGTAACCACCGCGCGCTGGGAATTGTGCCTGACCCAAATCCTCACACCAGTCTCACGGCGCAAGTTGAGATATTCGGTGTCAATAAATTGAATCGGTTGGTCCAAGTCGCCAAAATCCAGACGAGTGCGGGACTCGCCAGCGTCGATCCAGCAGTCGCGATTTTGTTTGGCTCGCCCGATATTCGCCCGTAGCAGCGGATGACGCTGGAGAGCATCGTCGATCGCTTTTGAGAGAGCCTCTCGATCGAGCAATCCGGAGAATTCCAACTGAACAATAAAGGTCATGGGATGATTAGGACGATCATCCGAAACCATGTACTGCTCGAAAGGTGTTACATGAAGTGGAAAGATCCGCCTGGCGGTTGGCAACACTTTCATCATAGCGGAATATGCAGTAGTCCTCCGGCGGAAGCCATGATTAACCACGACCCAAGCGCTAACGACCAGCCCCTGCCTCCCCGATTGTTTTAGCCGTGGTTAGTTCAGCACCATCGAATACCGCAGCATTGGAACGCCAAATCCTGCCCAAGTCAAATACCACCTACCAATATTAGTGCCGTGTTTGCCACTTATCGCTTGCCGAGATAGTGAACGAACAAACTGCTCTCTACGACGATGATTTTGGAAACGTGGCGAGTCGCGTATTCAGAATTAGCCTCGCGGCGATCTGCGATCATGGTGGCTCGTTCACCAATCGCGGCCAACTGACCTGCGCCAGTTCTCGCTCCAAGGCAGTTAGGCGAGCGGCAGATGGGAATTTACCAATAC
>SYJV01000032.1 GCA_005798335.1 Planctomycetaceae bacterium
CGCAAGCGAGTGTATGCCAGGATTGACGCACTCGCTTGCGCATCGGGCTTGTATTCGCTTAGGCCTTGGTAAATTCCCATCTGCCGCTCGCCTAAGAGCCGGATGAGTTCTTGGTCATCGATGAACTGGCTATGTCGATGTTGTCTGTTCTGGGAAAGTGATCGGTGATCTTAACGAACAATTGTTAAGGATCGATGAACAAACTAGCGCAACTGCCGAAAAAATCGAACCCGAGGTAGTATTTTTGAATTTGGTCGACATCGCCGGCAACTGGAGTGTCGTAGTTTAGGTCGCTGCACTTGCTTGTTGGGCGATCCAGCCGGCGGCTCCCATTGCGCCAGCATCATCTCCTAGCTTTGCGCAGCGAACGTCAAATTCATCTGCATAGCACGGGAGCACGCACTTCTTGGCCGTCTTGCTGACTTCTTGCAGAAAGAGATCTGGCATCGCTTCGACCAAACCGCCTCCCAGCACGATGCAGTCGGGGCCGATCAAATGAACCAAGTTGGCGACGGCGTAACCGATTTGAGTCGCGGCTTTTCGAATTACCGCAGCAACTTGTTTGTCGCCTTTCTCGACCGCATCCGCGATCACTTTGCTGCGAATTTCTGCTAAGTCTGTGCCAGCGACTTTCAGTATGTTTGGGGCCTCTCCGCGGAACGCCAGTTTGGCCAAATCAGCCGCGATGGCCAGTCGGCTGGCGACCGACTCCAAAGTCCCTTCCATTGCGGTGGGGCTGGTATTCGAAGACGAAGTGATCTTGATGTGCCCAACTTCCATGCACGTTAGCACTTTGCCGCGCAGAATTTTTCCTTCGTAAACACAACCGCCGCCAATCCCGGTTCCTGGGAATATGCCGATCGTCGAGCGCGATCCTTTGGCTGCCCCAAAACAATATTCGCCGTAGACTCCGGCATCGACGTCGTTCAGAACTGCAACAGGGCAATGAAACTTGTCCTGCAAATACTTGCCTACCGGTACATCTTTCCAACCCAGGTTGACCGCCAAGCGTACGATCCCGGTATTCCACTCCACCGGTCCAGGGCAACCGATACCAATTCCGGCAACCAGCGCTGCATCGATCTGTACTTCTTCCAGCATTTTGCGGATCGATGATTCAATCCGCTCCAATCCCTCCGCCGCTCCCAGCTCGCCTTTGGTCTTCTTGCGCTTGCTGACAACAATCTTCATAGACGCGTCGAATAGGCAGCTATACATTTTTGTGCCGCCGAGATCGAATCCGACCCAATATTTCTTTTCATCTACCACGTGGTTTTCCTGTCCAAGGTTTTGCTAAGTCACGATCCGTGCACTGGTATTGTAAGAGTCCACCCGGCATTTATCCCGCGTCAGACTCTTTTGAATCGTGTTGATATTTGACTTGTCCAGCCGCTTCAGTGGCAAGGCCCTGGCTAACGATTCCAGATTTGGCGTAAAAGCGAGCAGTAGTTTCGGTGGGGCGCAACATTGAAAAAAAGAAATCACTCTGTAAGCAAGCTTGACGGGTAGACGATGAAAGGTCAATCTGATGGGAAGTTGCCAAGTCGAATGCCCAGCCCTGCGACCTTAAACACACCATTAGATTCGCGCTATTTAACTCAGCAGGACTTTCCTACCATCGACTGCACCGCTCTCACAGCTGTGCCGGTGATTGCTAGTACCAGGTTGTAGTACGTTCGATACAGGGTGGTTTTGAAATTTGAATCTGTCATTGGCGAGCACCATCGCGTCAATGCACTGGAGCCGATACGTATGATCTGGTCCAACAATTCTATGCGTTCGTGTTCCTTTTTCTTTTGTTTAGTAGTGTCGCTGAGTTGGCAGTCGGCCACTCGATCATACGCAAACGACTCAGAAATCCTGTCCGGATTGTCCGAGAGATTTGCACGGCCAGATGATACCAAGCCGGCATTGACGGAAATCCCCAGTTTTCAAAAGCACGTCGGTCCGCTGTTGGGACGATTGGGGTGCAACGGTCGAGCGTGCCACGGGTCATTTCAGGGCCGCGGTGGATTTCAACTTTCTCTGTTCGGTTATGACTTTCAAGCCGATTACGATGCTCTGTTAAAGGAAGGCGAAAATCGGATCGATTTAGCTAAGCCGCTTGAGAGTCTGATATTGACCAAGCCCGTCAGCGATGAGCTGCATGAAGGTGGCCTGCGCTACAAACATGGCGGTTGGGAATATTGGGTGCTGCGTAATTGGTTGGAAGCTAAGGCGCCCTATGAAAAGGAAAAAATCCTCACGCTGAAGAAGCTCGATGTAACGCCTCGAGAAATCGTTTTTGGATCGGCAGGCGAGAAACGCCAGCTCAAGGCCGTCGCTCATTGGGAAGACGGGACCATCGAAGACGTCACCTGCCTGTGCCGCTTTCAAACTAACGACCCGGCCACGGCAACAGTTGACGAAAGCGGTTTGGTTACCAGCGGTGAACAGGGCGATACGCACGTAGTTGCTTTTTACGACAACGCGGTGTCCCCGATTCCAGTGCTACGCCCGATGTCGTCGCAAGTCGGCGACAAGTATCCGGAATTGGTAGCATCCACGACCGTCGACCGTTTGGTACTGGAAAAACTTAGCAAGCTCGGCGTGGTTCCTTCCGATGTTTGTGCAGATGCAGAATTCCTACGTCGCGCATCGCTGGACGCAACAGGGACTCTGCCTACTGTCGAGGAAATCTCTGCCTTCACCAGTGACCCATCTCCGGCGAAACGTGGTGTAAAGATTGACGAGTTGCTAAACCGACCTGGCTATGCAGCTCAGTGGGCGACTTTTTTGTGTGACATGACTGGCAATAACGACGACCAATTGCGCAATTTTCTGCCGCAACGCATTCAACCGGCGCCGCAATGGTATCAATGGGTCTACCAGCGACTGCAACAGAATATGCCTTATGACCAAATCGTCGAAGGCATCGTCACTGCGCAGAGCCGGCTGCCTGGCGAAAGCTATGCTCAGTATTGCGAAGCCATGTCCGCGATTTGCCAGGACGAATCAGGCAAGAAATTTGCCGATCGGCCGGGATTGGTTTACTTTTGGGCCAGGATCAATTTCCGCACGGAAGAGGAACGAGCCATCGGTTTTGCCTACAGTTTTCTCGGTGTACGCATTCAATGCGCACAATGTCATAAACATCCTTTTGACCAATGGTCAAAAGCCGATTTCGAGAACTTCCAGCGATTATTCACCGGTATTCAAGCGAATCAAAACACGATGGCCAGTGACGCTCGCGAGCAGTACACTGCAATGATCGATCAGCTCGGCGTGGACAAGAGCCTCAAAGGCAATCAGTTGCGGCGAGCCCTGGGCGATCTACTGGCCACGGGAAAAACTATTCCGTTTCCGGAATTGACTGTGCGAGATAATGGCGGCAAAGCCAAGGGTAAGGGTAAAGCCAAGGGCAAAAAAGCTGAGCAGCCGCCGGCCAATCAAGCCAAATTGCTCGGAGGCGAATGGATCGACTTGGATCAAGACGACGTACGCAGCAAGTTGGTACAGTGGTTACGTATGCCTAACAATCCGTATTTCGCGCGCGCCTTGGTGAACCGCGTGTGGACCCAGTATTTCGGATACGGCATCGTCAATCCGTCCGATGATTTAAATTTGGCCAACGCACCGAGCAATGAAGCACTAATGAGCCACTTGGCCGAAGGATTCATCGCCAACAAGTACGACCTGAAGTGGCTGCATCGCGAAATTATGAATAGCGATGCCTATCAGCGAAGCTGGATTCCCAATGATTCCAATAAGCTGGACAAACGCAATTTCAGCCATGCCACCCTGCGACGATTGCCGGCTGAGTCTGCTTACGATGCAACCTGGATGGCGCTGGCCAACGACGAAGCTGCACAAGAAGTAGTCAAGCTTGGTCGACCGCGAGCCTTAACTATCGCCGGTGCTAGCGCACAGGCCAATCGTGGAAACGACGATACGGGATATGCACTGAGCGTGTTCGGACGCAGCGTACGCGAAACCAATTGCGACTGTGACCGATCGAACGAACCGAGTTTATTGCAAACTGTATTTTTGCTGAATGACGGCGTTGTTCACAATTTATTGAAGAATTCCAATGGCTGGGTAGCGTCGATCGCGAAAAAGTACAATTGGCCCGCGCCAGCGGCAGCGAGCAAGCCGAATTCCCCGATTCGAAATGCAGTTATGGATTCCAAGGGTCCAACCCTGGAGGGACTGATCAAACAACTCGAACGAGTGACCGAGCGCAAAAAGGAAGCGCAAACCAGTGGCAACGCGGACCTCGTCGCCACTTTGGAAAATCGGATCGCTCAGTTGGAACAGCAGAAAGCGAAACTCGCCGCGCGAAATTCCGACAGTGATGCCGCGGAAAAAGCTGTCGCTGACGATATTGAAACTGAAACTAAGGATGTCTCTGCAAACTCTGTTGCGATCCCAACTGGCGACAGTCCTCAAGTTGCCATCACCGACGATCAAGCTCGCTGGATAGCAGAACAAGCCTATTTGCGTTCGGTCAGTCGCAAGCCGAGCGACAGTGAGTTGGTAACTGCGATGAATTACTTGAAGTCAGAAACTAGTCCCACAGTGGCTGTTGAAGGTCTGTTGTGGAGCTTGGTCAATACCAAAGAATTCATCTTAAATCACTAACTAACACGGTGGATTGAACGCCAGCCTTGGGACGTAGCCGCTCTCAATAAATACACCCCGATTGAGCCTGAGATTACGAAGGAACATAACGATGACTTTGCATCGAACCTGTGATGGTCAATCCCGGCGAGACTTTATTCGCGTCGGCGCCCTTTCCTCGGCTGGGTTCACGCTGGCAAATTACTTGCGATTGGCCGATGCGGGCGAAGTGACTTCGAATCGCGGCAAAGCAGCGATATTTATCGATTTAGCTGGTGGTCCATCCCATTTGGATTCGTTCGATCTAAAACCACAGGCAGCCAAAGAATTTAGAGGCACCTTCAATCCAATAGCCACCAATGTTCCAGGAATGGAAATTAGTGAACATTTGCCGAAGCTTGCCAAGTGCGCCGACAAGTACGCGATCCTGCGCGGCGTCAGCCATACGCTAGCCGCGCATCGCTTGGGTAGCGAGTATGTGAATTCCGGCAGTCGGCCGCTGGCATCGTTGGAGTATCCCGGATATGGTGCCGTGGTCAGCAAACAAATGCCAACTGATCCAGACATTCCTCCGTTTGTCGCCATTCCGCGCGGCAATCAGCGAGCCGGATTCTTGGGTATTCAATATGCTCCGCTGAACACGGGCAATACTCCCGTGGCTGGTCAGCCCTTTGGCGTTCGCGGAATTTCGTTGGGATCGGGTTTGACGGTAGAACAAATCGAACGCCGAAAAGGTTTACTAAACGATATCGATACGACGTTTGCATCGATTGAAAGTCAAAGCCAATTGTTGACTGGATTGGATCGATTTAGCGACAAAGCATTCGCGGTTATCACCAGTCCTCGAGCACGACAAGCGTTTGACATCAGCCTCGAGTCGCCAGCATTTGCGGCACAGTTCGATAGTGAAGCATTCTCGCAAAGTTGTTTATTAGCGATTCGTTTGATCGAAGCTGGCGTTCGTTTTGTTTCGCTCCAGCTTGGAGGTTGGGATACTCATACAGATAACTTCACGAAACTTAAAGACGTCCAACTGCCAAAACTCGACGCAGGACTCTCCTCCTTGTTATGTGGGCTTGAGCAGCGAGGGTTGTTGGAGGCGACTTCCGTGATGGTGACTGGCGAATTTGGCAGAACACCCAAGATCAACGACCGTTCCAAAGAAGGTGGACGCGATCATTATCCCAGGTGCATGTTCATGTTAGTGGCTGGAGGAGGCATGAAAGGTGGCCAAGTGATTGGCGAAAGCGACGAAACCGCTTCCGCACCCAAGAACGAGGCTATTACACCCGACGACGTTGCTGCGTCGTTCTACTACAGTCTAGGTATCGACCACCAGCAGGAGTTTGACACCGACACCGGACGCCCAATCACTCTAGTGCGAGATGGCAAAGTCATACCAGCCCTGTTTGGTTAATTCAGAAAATTGACCAAGTTAAGGATTGTCGTGGTTCGCTCTGCGAACCGGTGATTTGAAACCGGCCATCGAATCGAAAAACGAAGTGGTTCACTAAGCGAGCCACTTCAATTCCTACTCATGAAATTGGTGGGTAACAAGAAACTCGAAATCGTCCATGACTTCCTATCCACAGATCTTTCTGCGACCGAGCAAGTTGAAGGCGTTGGAGGGAGGTCACCCTTGGGTTCTCGACAAGTCGATTATCGAACCGACGGTCCCATTGGCTGTGGGCACGATCGTCGATCTGACATTGCCGGATGGTCGATTTGTGGCTCGTGGAATTTACAATCCCGTTAGCCGTATTCGAGTTCGCATCTATCAGTGGAATGCGATGCGTCCGTTGGACGATGTTTGGCTGATCGAACGCTTGGATATTGCATTATCATTGCGCCGCAAGTGGCGGGATGCAATTGGAAATGTAGACGCGATGCGTCTGGTCAACAGCGAGGGTGATGGGCTGAGCGGCCTCATCATCGATCGGTTTGGCGGTTGTGTCGTCATACAACTTGCGGCAGCAGCAATGATGGATCGATTGCCAATAATTCAATCGTGGTTGACGGAGCGATTTCAACCGTCATGCATTTGGCTGAGAATAGACGAGCATATCGCGGAAATGGAAGGATTGCCCGTAGGCGATCGCATCTTGCAGGGCGAGTTACCCAGCGAATCGATGTCCATTGTCGAACATGGCGTACGCATCCAATTTTCGCTCGTCGCGGGGCAAAAGACTGGCTACTACCTTGACCAGCGAGAGAACCGATATGCGGCTGCTAAGTGGATCAGCGGTCGGATGCTCGACGTGTGTTGCTATTTGGGAGGATTCTCTCTAGCTGCCGCGCGTTGGGGTTCGCCGACTCAGATTCTCGCCCTTGACGCTAGTCGGCGTGCCCTGGAGCAAGCAGAGTTGAACGCCAAGTTGAACTTGGTCGATAACATCACGTTTCGTCAGGGCGATTGTTTCGAGCAACTCGATCAATTGAGTTCGGCAGGCGAACGATTCGATTCTGTCGTGCTCGATCCGCCCAAAATGGCCGGCAACCGCAAGCAAACAGATGCCGCGCTACGCGCTTATCACCGATTAAATAGCTGTGCCATGCGATTACTAGTACCAGGCGGTATCTTGGTTTCATGTAGTTGTTCTGGCCGTGTCAGCCGAGACGAATTTGCTCACATGCTTGCCGTTGTGGCGAGTCGAACGAATAAGCGTGTTACGATTATCGAACAGCGGGGCGCCGCACCGGACCATCCGGTCAGCCTTGCATGCCCGGAATCTGAGTACCTGAAGTGCATTATCTGTCGAGTCGAGTGATATCCGTCGCATCAAGCCCGACCGCCATTGCAAAAGGAAGCGCGGTATGAGCAGAGATCTTTGCTGCCAGCGGCGCGTATGGCGCTATCCGTCTGGGAATTGGCGGCAATATTCGTACACGGCCATCGTCGCTGCGGTGACCACATTGTGACTGTAGGGGCGACCATATACGGGAATTTCAATTACTGCGTCGAGCATTTCGAGTACTTCATCGGACAATCCTTCACGTTCGCTGCCGATAACTAGCGCGGTCATCTGCGGGAAGTGAAAATCGTACAAACAGTCAGAATTCGTCGTCTGTTCGAGTCCGATCAGTTTGTTGCCTTTTTCACGTAGCCACGCTAATACAGGCGGCAAACTCCGGTGCGTTTCGATGTGTACGACGTCTACTGCATCGCGCGCGATTTCACGATCTACTTTCCCTGCACCACAGTGAATGATCTTGTCCAATCCGCTGCAACCAGCCAATCGTACCAATCGGCTGAGATTGACTTTGTTGCGTAGCGCGCTGCACACCAGAGTCAGTTGACGAGGGTTGGCTAGCGGTGCCGGAGGTTTGTGACGGATATGTTCAAAGCGTTTCATCGGTGGAAACGCCTCTTTGGCGTTTTAGCGGAAGTATGAGGTTCATCAGCCGATGGGGCTCGGCACACCCTTGTCGTCTCAGTTGCTCTATTGCCCAACGGCGCATTCTGCTGCCCGCGTCGCCTTGCGATTGTGTGCCTCGATACCACCTCAAGGCAATGAAAAACAGGTGCAAGTCAGCTTTCAGTAGCGCCTTTTCAACACGCTCCCAAGCCTGGTCTGAGATAGTTTTTCCAACCAACGAATCAATGACGATCTGGAATCCTTGCCCATGAGTACGAAACACCGGTTCTCCGAAACGCAGCAAACGGCGCACGTAAGTTCGCGCGTCTCTTAGTAGAGTGTCTCGCTTGCCAACAGAGTTTACGATACAGGCAATGTCGCAGCAAATTCGTAACTCGTAGATCACCCAGGCGTAGCTGTGCACGTTGGTCATGCGAGTCTTTTTGACCTGCGGCCACATTTGTAACAACTTGTCACGGGCTGCTTCCGGCTGGTCATCATATAACAATTGCCGTACCTGCGCGATCCAAAGAAAAACCTGCGGTGTTTGAAATGGAGCCTCCGCCACGACCTGTTGCGCAACTGAGATCGATCGTTGGGCTTGCAGAGAATCACCTTCGATCAAATCCGCAAGATGGGAGCCATTGATATGCGTCCAGTAAGTAGCCATTTCATCACAACGCTCAACCGCATCGGCTCGGAACGCGTGAGTCGACTCGCACAATGTTGCCAGTTCCCCCAGGTGCCATCTGTGTTTGAGTTCGATCCATCTGAGAAAACCGGCTTCCCAGTGGTCCAGCGTACCGTCGGATTGAGAAAGTTGTTGAGCTCGCTGCTGATATACGAGTGCTTTTCGAAAATGTCCTAACAGGCTGTGTCGCAGAAAGGCAGCCAAATATCTCATCGCTTGGCAGTTCGGATCATTGACTTTGCGGGACAACGCTCTAGCGACTCGAAGCCACTTGATCGCTCGCAGTTGACTGGCTGGGTATGCAAAAGATAGCACGACGCTCCAGCGCATGACCATCAGTGCTCGGTCGTAGTTTGTCCCTTTAGTCAGCGACAGGCTTACCAGTTCGGTGACCAATGCCGCGCCGAGCAAATGATCGAGAAAGCTCAACGGACCGCTGACTCGGCATAAGCACTGTTCGACAAGCGAGAAAGCGTGGCCACCGGCGCGAAACACCGACATCGACGGTCGCAGAAAACTCAATCGTAAAGCAGTTACTAAAACTCGTAACCGGCTGCGCAGCGGGCGCCGGTCAAGATTTGCGTTTACCGATTCCAACGCATTGCGCAGACGGGCAAGGCCAACCCGTAAGCGTCCACCTCGCAACCATTGCTCGCCCGCCAAGCACTCCAACAACAATCGTTCGGACGGATCGACAGAGGTTGATTGCAGACTGTCGTAGAGTTCGGCGGCTGCGATCGAACTGCCGTTACCTGCCAAGCAATCGGCTCGCAGGCGTTCGACCTCATAACTTTCCTCGCGCGATCGATCCGCTTCGGGACGAATGGCTCGTTCCAACATCCACAGTGCTTCAGCATAAGCAGCCACGCGCGCCGCCGCTCGTGCACCTTCCAAATAACAGGCTGCCGCCTCGCGAAATCGACAAGCTTTGTCGTAATGATAGGCAATGCGTCGCCAGGGAGGCGGTGCTTCTGAGGACAAGGTACGAGCGATGCGACAATGGCGGCGGTGCAAGCGTTCATCCGGAATGGCTTGCAATATCGCCTCGCGAAACCGATCGTGCGAGATTTCAATTTCCGAATCCAGCGTCGCGCCATACAGACGCAGCCAACCTTGGCTGCTGAGCAAACTCAGATCCGCCAGGAGATGGTCCGGCATTATCCGCGTGGCTATCTGCAATTGATGGAATCCCAGCGGCTCGTCTGACACGGCCAAAAACTGCAGAATCTGCTCCGCGCGGTTGGGCAACATGGAGAAACGCCGCTTGAGAATGCCTCCGACATCGGGCTCGTCACCTTCGAGCCAACTATCTGATTGTGCGTCGTTCCGCGCCGCCGAATCAAGATACGTGCGAAACAGCTCGCGCAACAAAAACAGATTACCTTGCGCGCGATTCACCAGTTCGTTTGCAATGGATTCGCGGTACCGTACAGCGGAGCCCTCGAACCACTTTCGAACCAATTCGTGACAGGTCGAACTTTCAAGCGGCGGAAACTTGTGCTGCGCAAAATTTGGTTCCCGGTAATTGGCGCCCGCAATTAGCGCGTCCACCAGTGGCGAAGTCACGCTGGTGTCCTGGTCGATTACGATTAACATACCACGAAAACGCGAGTTCACTTGAAAAAGCTGCGCTAGTATGCGTCCGCTATCTACGTCCGCCCAATGAGCATCGTCGATCGCGATAATCAATTGGCGTTTCTGACTGAGGCCGATTAACCAACCTAGTAGCGCATGTAACCCCGCAGCGCGTCGTGCGGCCGATTCAACCGGCGAAGCGGGGCTATCGATGCTCGGCCATTGAATGCTCGTTAATCGTTCGATCTGAGGAAATGCATGTGCCAGTTCGCTACCACCTTCAACCAGCAGATCGCGCCAAAAATCGGTTGGTTCATTGGCCAGTTGCGTCACCAATTCCTGGACCAATAGGTTCAGAGCTCGCAGCGGCGAATGATCCTGCCGATGGCAGCGTACGTTTAATACCAGCCAGTCCGATTGACCTGCCGATCGCTGCTCGAGCCAATGCGCTAGCAAAGTCGATTTGCCGAGCCCCGAGTCGCCTCGAACGAAACGAACAACTCCTTCACCGCGCGTTAGCAGCTCATAGGCATCGTCGAGAAACTTCCAAGAGTCTTTGCGCCAATAACAGTCTTTGGTGCTGGGTTCAAACACGCTCGACGGTGGACCGAGACCCAATCGCAGCAAGACTTCGCGTCCCCGTGGTCGACTGCTTGGGTCAATACTCAACAGACCGGAACACAAGTCGGCCAATTCGGTTGGGCAGTGAGCCAGCAACCTCCGCATGGCCGGTTCATCGACCACGAATTGCTTGGGTAATTGTTCAGCGACCTTGACGTCGATATGTATTGGTGGATAGTCACCAGTTAAGGTCTCGAACATCATGACGCCAAAGCTGTACCAATCACCTTCCACGGAAGGAGGTTGCCCATTGAGTGTTTCGGGCGGCAGGTATTGCAGTGTTCCAACGACTTTGAAACCATCGATGGACCTCAGAGACTGTTGAGCTTGGCTGACGCGGAAGGCGAGCCCCATGTCCAGTACCATCGCACATTCTTGACGATTGATCATGACGTTCGACGATTTGATATCGCGATGGACTACGCCGTTGTCATGCAGAAACTGAATTGCCGATGCGGCTTGGCTCAGCACCGCAATCAACCGCGCCCGTGCGTCGTCTTGCTGTGCGATTCTCTCAAACCAGGCACGAATCGATGTACCTTCGACGAGTTGCATGGAAAAATAACGCAGGTCCGCGTCGCTGAACGCATCGTACAGTTTGACAATATTGGGATGGCTCAACCGCGACAGCCAGGAGAATTCTTCGTTGAATCGGTAAATGCTCCACAAGTCCAAACGGCGCATCACTTTGATGGCCACGTGCGCAGCACTGCGTAAATCGATACCGCTGTAGACGTAACCCATGCCTCCTTTCCCGATCACGTCGGTTACTAGAAAGTACCCCAAACTGCACGGCAGTTGATTCAGTGAGATGGAGCTGGGAGCGAGAGCTTCGGTTACTGTTGTGTCCGATACGCCGGCGAGAAAAACTGGAGTGGGTTCGGTTTGATTGCGAGTCCAAGTGGACCGCATGATCTGCAGCAAACTCTCGATTCTATCTTTGCCCTTTGGACACAGGTCAATATACGAATCGCAGTTTACTGCCGTCGAGTCAAAACGCACTCGCAGCGCGACTTCCAGCATCACTAACTGGAGCACGAGATCATCGCGCTGTTTCAATTCTGGAAAACGCGCCAGCAACAATCGTATGCGGGGTTTCGTCGTTTCGTCTTCCTCCGCGATCGTCGGGGCATCGCATTTAAGAACTTCCGGCTGATAGGCAAGCTCAAGTTCGGCACTCAACAGCATGGCTAACAGCTCAACGCGATCCTCCTGAGGCACTTGATTGAGGTAAAGTTGAAAGTCGCGAGTGATATCCATTCGCCAGGACTTGCGAAATTGTTGTTCGAGTTCGGCGAGAACTGGATTGAGCATGATGAGCCGTTGTAATTCGCCAAGATGTTAAGCAGAGCGGAGACCGCCGGATGGGTGAGGGATTTATAATTCCAGCCGCATCCTAACAGAGTCCAAAAACAAATGCCGACACATTTAGCGTTTCATTAATATCTCATCTAGATTGAGCAGCACATTGGCAACCACCGTCCATGCCGCTAGTTCCACCGCGTCGGCGCCGGCAGGGATTGGGCCGATCGGCTCGCTTGCCAATCGTTTGGCGGCATCAGGCGACTTGCCAAGTTGTGCGCGGCTATCGATCAGCAGTCGTTCGAGAGATTGCATTTCAGACCAGTCGAGTAGCCTTGCCGCGCACAAGAGCATGGCTTGATTCAATCGATCTTGGTCGTTTCGCGGCCGTGCAGAAAATAGGACGACCTGACGAGCTAGTGCTTGCGCGGCTTCAATAAAGCCCGGGTCATTCAACGTAACCAACGCTTGCAAGGGCGTGTTGGTACTGTCGCGCCGCAGCGTGCAGACTTCGCGACTGGGCGCATCAAACGTCGCCATGGAGGGATACGGATTCGATCGTCGCCAGGTAGTATAGACTCCTCGCCGATAGCGATCCTCACCCAGACTGGCCATCCAATCGGTATCGCTGCCGAAGGCAGCCTTGAGTCCCATTTCGGGCTGCGGTGGTTTTACGGGCGGACCAAAAAATTTGTGCGCTAGCAACCCAGAAACCGCCAGCGCCTGGTCGCGAACCATCTCCGCGCTCAGCCGCACTCGAGGCCCACGAGCCAACCACGTGTTGTCCGCATCAATGCGCAATTTGGCGTCATCGACTTGCGATGTTTGGCGATAGGTCTCAGAAGTAACGATCAATCGCAACAGTCTCTTGGCGTCCCAGCCCTGATCCATGAATTCACATGCCAGCCAATCGAGCAGCTCGGGGTGCGAAGGCAAGTCTCCTTGCGCGCCGAACTCTTCACTGGTACGCACCAATCCCAACCCAAACAATGCCTCCCAATATCGATTGACCAATACTCGCGATGTCAGTGGATTTTCGCGATCCATCAACCAGCGGGCAAACGACATTCGATCGGGAGACGGCGAATAACGATCGCTGGAATGCAATACCTTGGGAACACTGGCGCGAACCTGGCTGCCCAACGACTTGTAATTGCCGCGCAGTTGAACAAACGTCTTGCGCGCCGCACTCTGTTCAACTTGCCGCATCACGGGCACGCTGGTCGCGGGCTTCATCGCTGCCAAACGTGCGCGCAGTTGTTTGAGTTCTTGGCGAGTCGGATCTAGAGAAGGTGCCAGATTGGCGGCAAAAAATTTTGCGATCATCACATTCTCTTCCGTAGATCGCTCGCGGGGACTCAGCACAGCCACTCGTCGCTGTGGCTCGTCCATCATCGACCAATCCACTGAGGAATCGTCGCCGCTGACCAGTAACTCGAAACTCCCCAGGAGATGGTTGCGATGGGTTGAATTGTGCTCGATTTCGATGCGAAGCTTGTCGCCTGCGGTTACCTCTACATTGCGATTCGGCTTAAGCACTAGCAAATGCGGGCGATCGATTTGACCTCCGACGGCCCAGCCGTCGACGTTGCCTTGGATCACCAGATTCGATGTAGAGAACCCAGGTTGCGAATAATCCGCGTACGCTTCTACAAATTCGATAGGCGCGGCTGGTCGAACTTCAATCGAAATCTCTTTCTTGGTAGCCGCATTGAGCCGGTACGAGAAAACGAGTTCGCGTTTCTCGTCCAGCAGCTTTATTTCTGCTCCATCCAATCGCTTGTGCAGATCGTTGTCGGTGCGGTTCCAAAGTACGATGCGTTCGATGTTTTTATGGCATGCTAGATCGAGTTCCCACCAAGGATTCTCGCTGTTTTCGGTGTGTGTCGTCGAACCCTTATCGAACTGGCCAGAAGTGTTTCCATCAATGGCAAGTTTGGCCGATCCTTGAATTGCGGTGCTGCTCTGCGACGCGCTGCCTGTCGCGGCGATGTTCTTACCACCGCTGATGACTTCGACTTCTGCAAGCGAGAGAATCTTATCCTTGCCATGAATTGCGATGCGCACAAATCGAGCTTCGTTGGGCTGGCCAGGTTGAGGCGAGACCGAAGCTCGCAAACTGGTGACGACGAAATTGCCATCGCCGAACCCCGCGCCTCGACCCGGCAATGCGGCGTCGGGCAAACTCCGCAGGCCGATCGCGCGAATCGGTCGCTTGTCGAATGGCGTTGGGATGGTCAATTCTATCGTATAGGTATCCGTGACGATATTATTGCCCAGCGGTTGGACGCGGATTCTACCGACCTCGGACCAGGTTGCTTCGGTATTGGTCTTGGCTGAAAACGAGATTGGCCTAAGTTGCGTCCAAGCGGGTGGACCGATTCGCTTTTCCCAAGCGGCCAATTCGGAGGTGACTTGATTCGATACCGTTTCGAGATGCTGCTCCAGTTCGGCGCGGCGTCGCAGCAGATCGGCTTTCTCTTTTTCTTGATCGCCGGTAAATAGTTCGATAACGGGACTCTCGTCTCTGCGGTCAGCGTCGCGCGATTGATTGAAGATGTCGAATATTTGATAGTACTCTTCTTGAGAAAATGGATCATATTTGTGGTTGTGGCATTGCGCACAACCGAATGTGATACCCATCCAGACTGCCATGGTGGTGTTTACCCGGTCGACAATCGCGACGTTGCGAAATTCTTCGTCGTTGGTGCCACCTTCGTTATTCGTCAGCGTATTGCGATGAAACGCGGTTGCCACAAGTTGGTTCGCGGTTGGGCTGGGCAACAAGTCACCAGCGATTTGTTCGATCGTGAACTGCTCCATCGAAATGTTATCGTTGAGCGCATTGATGACCCAATCACGATAGGCCCAAATAGTCCGTGGTGGGTCATCGGCATAGCCGGCTGAATCGGCGTAGCGAGCCAAATCCAGCCACTTCCTTGCCCAATGCTCGCCATATGCGGGCGAAGCCAACATTTGGTCGACCGCGATTTCATACGCGTTTTCGCGCGGATCTGCGAGAAATGACTCGACTTCCTCGACGGTCGGTGGCAAGCCTGTCAAGTCCAAGCTCGTGCGGCGCAATAGTGTCGATCGATCCGCGCGCTGGGATGGACCGAGTCGCCGTTGATGCTGTGTATCCAATACGAATCGATCGATTGGGTGATTGAGCCAACCGCTTTCGAGCGGGTTGCCGATCTTGGGAGTCGGTGGACTGGGGCGGAGCGGTGCGATAAAGGACCAATGTTGTTGGAAAGGAGCTTCGCGAGCGATCCAAGTTTCAATCACGGAAATTTCTTGCTCAGTCAAGCGACTTCCGGCATCGGCCGGTGGCATGCGCTGGTCTTCGTCGGCGGAACGCAGTCGTTTGACTAATTCGCTGTCGGTGGGTTTACCTGGAACGATGAGCTGCTTGCCAGATTCTGCCTGACCGATCGCTGATCGCCGATCATCCAACCGAAAACCGGCCTGTCGCTCTTTCTCATCAGGACCGTGGCAAGTAAAACATCGATTGGAAAAAATGGATCGGACTTGACGAGCCAATTCGCCGTCGCTGGGTGGAGCAACCGCTAGACCGCCGCGCGCTATGCATACCAGTGCCACCACGACGATCGACCGCACACCGCTGCGACAATCGAAATTCAAAGCTCGAAATTTGGTAGCCATCGTTTCCTCGCTGAGCAATCGCGCGGCTCTTCACCATACGCTAACAAATATTTGCCAAAGTTTGTATTTTAATACGGACAGCGACTTCACCACAATCGTCGTAGGTTGAATCGCCTAGAATCATGGAAAGCATTTCGGCCACGATAAACCAGGATGGATGAATTACATCATGTCGCAAACCAAAGCCATCGATCGCTTTTTCGCGCTTGCCTCCAGCACCAAGGAACGTCACGCGTTTGCTGGCGGACCACGCATCGTCGCAATTGAGACGGTTATCCCGTTTGACGTGATGCCAGGGCTGATTCTCGTCCGTTTGCATACGGATGCAGGTACGGTCGGTGGTGTGCCAGTGATTGGACATGGAGAATCGTATTATCTGCCAGAGGCAGTTGCGGCAGTCTTGCACGAGTGGATGTCGGCTCGACTGCTCGGAGCCGATGCGACTGCGATCGAAAGCCACTGGCGTTTCCTATACGAGCGTTGTATTGCATTCGGAGGAACGGGTGCCGAGTTACGAGCGCTGTCTGCGGTCGATCTTGCTTTGTGGGACATCTTGGGACAGCTTACGGATCGCCCCATCTGGAAACTGTTGGGCGGACCAGTGCGCGATTGGATTCCAGTTTACAACAGTTGCGGCGGGCCTTCGTACGGAGGTCGAAAATTAGAAGAGCCGCGCCGCCAGGGCTGGCCAGGGCATGGCGATTTGGGAAAGCCCGGGCACTTGCAAGACAACTGGTCAAGTATCAACACTCCGGGTGATCTGGCGGAAGAGTTATTGGCCGCCGGATATCGGGCAATGAAGCTCTGGTCGTTTGATCGGATCTATCAAGAAAGTGGCGGGCAGCGGATCACGCATGCAGATATTGCCCAAGGTGTTGCTCCATTTCATGCGATTCGCGAGCGAGTTGGGAAGAAAATAGAGTTGATGTTGGATGGACATGGCTTTTTTGCGTTGCCCGCTGCCCTGCGGATCGCGCATGCGATGCGTGATATCGATCCATTGTGGATGGAAGACGTGTTGCGCCCAGACTGTATCGAGACCATGCGGCAATTTCGCGAGGGAGCCGGAGTGCCGATCGCCGTGAGTGAAATGCTGGTCACTCGCGGATTGTACCGGCAAGCACTTGACCGGCAAGCAGCGGATTATGTGATGATCGACCCAACTTGGGTCGGCGGGATTTCAGAATCGAAACGCATTGCCGAGTTGGCTCAGGTATACAACGTGCCAGTCTTGATGCACGATTGCACAGGTCCGCTGACCCTGATGGCCGGATTACAAATTGCCGCCAGCGTACCCGGCGTCACCTACCAAGAGACTGTCCGCGCCCATATCGCCACGATCTACCCACATTTGATCGATGATCAACTGCAAGTCCAGGAAGGCCATTTGCCCTTGCCCAAGCGTAACGGCATCGGCATCCGATTACTGCCCCAGTTGTTTTCAACAGATCAACCCAGTTATCGCAAAAGCTCACTGTGATGCCTGCAATCATCTACACCTAACAAACTTTCATTTATTCCGTGCTATTGAAGCTTAGCCTACTTTTCAAGTAGCTTCATCTTGCTGTCTAAAAGCGAAGCATTACCAAGCCTGGAATTGTTGAAAATCTCTGCTAGCCCGGATTATTCATGGCCGTTCTAGATGGACAGCGCCACTTTCATTTGCATTGGAAAGAACAAGTCGTTGCAGCGAAATCGTTTAACCCGCAGCCGCTAGGCGAGGACTGGGTTGAGTTTTCGAACTTTTTGCAAAGCCAAGCTCAACCCAATCCTCGCCTAGCGGCTGCGGGTTAAACGACGAAATGGCTAGGACCAAAAGCCATACCTTGCACACAAAATGGCGCTGTCCAACTAGCTAGTGCTTCCAACGCGAAACCTCACCCACGAATTCCTCTGCAGAGGCAGCAGTTTTAGTTTTGCACTTTTGAAGGTCATCCTGCGAGAGTTGCTAGGCAGGTTAGAAATTCGAGCGGATTGCTATCAGCAGAGGATGCCAACGACACCTTGGATAATTGTCTTTCCAGCTTTTTCGGCGTATTGCAATCAGCTTGCCTCCAAGACTTAGCTCTTCTTTCCACCAGTACCACGGTCGGTTTGGGATCACAAAATCCTCGTGGCCAGCGATTGTGTGGCTGTAGAGAAACATGGCCACGGGTGCGGTACGCTTGACCGCGCGTTCGGTTCGGTTGGCTGGGTCTACCAGTCCCAAGTATTGCTTGCAGTTGATCATCCGTTATGCCGGATCCAAGCGGCGGTGTCATGCTGGTTGCGAACTCGCATCATGACTGGTCTGGTCCATCGACGAATTCAGGCGACAATCTATCCTCTGCGGAACGGCGAACCGCAAGAACGTAAACTCGATCGTAGTGAATAGTGAACACGGCTCGATAACTTATACAAACTTGTCGCGAATCTCATAGGGGAAATCAGCATTCTCCGCCGATAGCCCATGCCGTTCAGGGAAATCTGAAAGCGACTTGAGTTGGTTGTAGATACTGCGAACCATTTTTGTGCTTGTTCCAATGAATGATGTTCCGTCCATCAACCTGCATTACGTTCGATGTCCGCTTCGGCTCGTGGAAGTACGATAACTTCGAATTTCATTGTAGTCTTGGAAATGCAAGCTTTGAGCGCATATCAGAAAAGGCTTGATCGAGGGATTTTCCCTGACCTGCTTGCAGTTGGGCCAACCCATCTGCGATGGCGTCGCGATCTTGCTGACGGCGCAGCGCCTCCATCGCACGACGATGAGTCTCGCCATCAATAAGAACATAAATGCGATTGGTCTCGGGATCGATGACTTCGAGCCTCGTATCACCAGTCGCATGTAGTGCGGCAGAAAGTTCTTTCGTAAGTTTTGCAATCATGCCTTAAGTGTACTGCCAAATGGGATGATTGGATGCCAAATGTGAAGCAGAGTATATCGATCCAGGATACGGGAAAAAAGTCAGCAGTCCACAGCTTGCCGGCTATACAACCTACTCCACCGAACCCGTTTCGGTGGAGTAGCAATTCGGCGGCTCGAGCCCAAGCATCCAGCCTCAAATCGTGCGTCCACCAACGCAGAGTTGGTTGAGGCGCTTGGGATGCCAAGTTCGGACAAAATTTATGGAAGAATGCACCGCGCGTGGATGGCGACTCCGGTGTACCGAGCCCAGTTACGACAAACGCAGGTTGGTTGGTATCGAGCGAAAATAACGGATCGAGATGGTTCCCATTTGGTTCCGCAATGCGTGTACCGAGCTCAGATCCGGCCGCAGTGAATGATCGAGCATCTCCCGATGCGCACACACCCGTCGTAGTTGACGATCGTGTTTACGTAGTTGACGATCGAATCTACGCGCTCGACCTAGCAGATAAACTGAAGACTGCTTGGCGAATCGACGACCGAGCATTTCGAGGGGCATGCCAGCCTAATCGCGTCGAGCGATCGCGTGTTAGCTTTCATGGAATTCTCGGCTGAATTTTCGACGCTTGCTCATCAGTAAATCTCCCGTCATGCTTATCATGACATAAGGTGATTCACTATCTACCAAACGTGGGAAGTCTATTCGCCTTGGACTAGAGAGTACTTTACGCCCACAGGGAAGACCCAAAAAACCGCGAAACGGTTCCTGGCACCTTTTTCTTCCTTTCGAAACGGTTCCTGGCACCTTTTTCTTCCTTTGACCATAATCAAACGAAGTGCCACTGCGGCGGTAGCAGACGTTGCAGACTGACTTTTCCTGAGAATTTTCCATACACGCGCGCCTCCGATTTGCCTGAAATCCTCAATTGGACGGCTACCCAAAAAATAAAAATTAAAACGCTATTCTGACTTCAATTGTAGTAATCGCTTCCGTTCCTTGGCAAAATACAGGTTTGCATCATCATATTCAAAATACTCTCCTAATAGATCACGTGCTATATTTGCTTGCTGGGTTGACAATTCATTAATCATTTGCTCCTGCAGCGCGTTACGAATCCGGCCAGTTTCTAATCTCAGTACCTCCTGTGACTTATCAGCTAGTTGCCCTAGTTGTTGCTTTTCCGTCGCAGAAATGCCTACTTCACTACCCAATTTCCCGGACACTAACGCACCGCCAATTCCTAGATACGCAATCTCAACGTGTCTTCCGAGTTGCACGAGGCGAACCATTTGACCTGGCAATAACAGCTCTTCAATGATGGGCGCAAACTCAATGGACCGTCTCGCGATTTTTTCTTTAAGTTTTACCATTATATGCGCTTTTATGGTGGCATCATCGAGGTTCATCCCTGCTATAATGGCTTCATTCTCTTTTCTAATCTTCTCGCCAGCCTGCTGAATCACATCGTTGAATGCCGTAAGTTGAGCCGTTGACAATCCAAGCTCCAATTGAATGGAAGGTGAGTGGAGAAGCCCAAGTAATTCTGCTTTATTAGCAAAATCGGGGATAACTCTCGACGGTATTGCAAAATTCGCCTGTGGGTTGTTTACTTTCCTATTGTTTACCTCCTCAAGGGCATCGGCATATTGCATATTTGCCCACGCGACGGATGGACTATCGAACTCAAACTGCGCCCCTAGTAGCTCTTTTAACTTTGTAAGTTGCATGTCGCCCAATGCGCTCAGGACCTTATTTCGGTAGTTCGACTTTATATTCGCATTGTCACGCATGGCTGATGCCTGAAATTTCTTGGCCTTTTCTCGTAATCCACTGCGTTGATTTTGGGTAATTCCTATCAATTCAGCCAGATTGCCGTCGGCAAATGCGTACCCGATTCCATTAAACGCAATATCCACATGATGAGTGATCTGCATCAGGCGACTAATTTGATCGGGGCGCAATATCGCGCGTACTGCTTCACTTGTTTTCTTGTCGACTTCAGCGTAAATCGCCAATTCCAATTTGATGTTTCGGTCTCCAACTTTGGCAAGGATTTGGTTCTTTTCTTTCATCGCATCCGCCTGCAGTTTTTGGATTTCTCGGAAGCGGTCAATTGGTAAACCTAGCTCGATTCGAACTCCTCTATTCTCTAGGAGCTTCCACATCCCTCTTTCGCCGCTAAAGTCTGGCGCAGCATTCCTATATCCTTCATCAGAAAGCTGGAAACAAGTAACCACTAATATACAATTGATGATCAGTGGCATAAACATAGAGAAACACCTCGTGGATTATCGGACTGAGATTAAAATAAGTCGCTAAGTCACGGACGACTTTAGCGACTAGGTGTGATTTCCATTTAGCACTACCAACGATCAGTCGACCTCAAAGCCGACTGAAAAATAATTGACACGATTTTGACCTACGACGTTTCCCGTCCCCCACTCAAACAAATAATCATGACATGTCCATTCGGTTGTGTTATGATTGTGGTTGCCTGTATCAAATAAGTGGTTTGCTAAGAGGGGCGCTTGGCCGAGGGCATAAACAATTGTTTTACTGTCCCAATCAATACCTGCCTCCGTGCTGCGTAGCCGCACCCAAACCCATTCATCCGGCGCCTGGACGTTAGTGTTGTTCGCTGGGATCGTACACCTTATCGTAAGTTTGTCACCAAGTGCGCTCCAGTTTGGTGGATACTCATACACGTTGTTAACATATGTATCGTGAAAGAGTGCACCCCACACGACCCCTTGGGCGTAGGAATTTGAAATAGGTACAAACCCGATCGGACCAAGTAGGCACCACAGAAAGCAGTAGCAGGCAATTCGGCGAAAGTGCATCGCGATGAGTGCCGCCATCGACTTCAAAAGTTTATTCCACAACATTTTCTACTTGCCCCCGTTTTTTGAGTTGAGATTTGGTAACATTAAATTCAAACTTTCATAACGTTTGACCACTATTAATTAAATGCCTTCCAGTGACCGGTTATTCTCATAAAACTCATCGAAAGGGGCGTTCTTTTCTTAAATTCTTCGGAAAGAACTTAATTCTTGAGGCTGTTGAAATATTCGATTAACTTCTCTTCGATCATCTTCCGTACGCGATACACATGTGGACGTGAGAGGTTGAGCGAATGGGCGATTTGGGAAACCGGGATTCCTTGAAACACCAAATCCGCTACTTTGCTTTGGTCTGGGGCAATTGTGGTAATAAAATACGCGATGCTTTCGCTGAGATCGTGGTCAGCGAAACAATCCGGTGAATGTGGTGCGCCAATCAAGTTATCAGCGTTGTGGTCGAAGTCGGTGATACCCAAGCGATGCCGCTGGTCGCGTCGATACCTTCGAGAGGCATGGGATGCGAGTCGAAACGTAATTTTGGCCATCAGCGTCCAGTATAGTTTTCGGTTCCGTACCCAACGGAATTTTCCGCACTGAACGCCACGAACTAAGATTTCAGCAGCGCGGTTGGAAATATCTTCCTCATCTTCGATACCGTGACAATCCTGCCGTCTGAGATGGTTTTGGCTCATCCGCCCAAGCTGCACTTTCGAATAGTTCCACAGCGCCTCAATTTCGGCTTGATCGTCGTCCGCAATTCCGTGAAAAAGCTGCATCAAGAACGGGTCTTCGTCATCGTCGCAGTGTTGATTTGAATTCGCATTCATCGCAGATTCCCACTATTCGAGGACGAGAAAATCGTGGCGAATGACGGGTAGCAAATCGCAAATGGCGAATACCGAATACCGAATGGGGAATGGGGAATGGGGAATGGGGAATGGGGAATGGGGAATGGAGAGTGGAGAGTGGAGAGTGGAGAGTGGAGAGTGGAGAGTGGAGAGTGGAGAGTGGAGAATGGAGAATGGAGAATGGAGAGTGCAGAGTGCAGAGTAGCAGCGCGGCGGAATTTTTCGCAAACGACGAAGCCAAGAAATTGAAAATCAGCGGCAATTGCATGTGGTCGTTCCTTTAGGTTGATCTGACTTGGCGGGCAAAGTGGATCAAATGGGAAGAACTCGAGTCTTACAATACGCTGAAGGGTGGCTCTAATTTAGCGGTCCTGAGAGCGGTGTCAAGAAAATTCTTGCTTCGAGGAGGACCCGATCATCGATTGAACGTTGGGAGATTGCCGGCTTTCTCGTGCGGTGAGCTGGCTACTTTTGTGGTGTTCGACCGATTGCAGAGGCGACGTTTGGTCGCGACAATGCGGGGTTTACCAAGTTTCTAGAAATATAGGAAATCGAACCGAGCTTTACTCCTTGCGGGTCACGGGCAGTGGTGCCGCTTTGCAGAGATTTGCGTGCCGCAATTGGCGCGAAAGTCAATATTGGTTCGAGCCGTTTACTACTCTATCTGGCAAGTACTGGCCCTCGGATATGGATGACAAGCTGGCTTACTCGGGCATTACGTTTGATGATGTGTTATTGGAACCGCGGTACAGCGAGGCAATGCCTGCGGAAGTTGATGTATCTACGACGCTGACCGGTAATATTCGCTTGCAGGTCCCTCTGCTGTCTAGCCCCATGGACACTGTCACTGAAAGCGAAATGGCGATTGCTTTGTCAAAAGTGGGTGGACTGGGCGTGATCCACAAGAATATGTCGGTCGATGCGCAAGTAGAAGAAGTAACGAAAGTCAAACGCAGCGCCAATGGCATCATTCCCGATCCGGTTACGCTGTTCCCTGAAGATCCGGCTGCCAAGGCACGGGATCTGATGGACCAGCAGAATGTTTCTGGCATTCCGATTACCGACCAAGCTGGACGCTTGGTGGGCATCATCACGCGCCGCGACCTGAAGTTTCTTGAAAGCGGGGCTAAGCCGATTGGGGAGGTCATGACGCGCGAAAACCTCGTGACAGCCACAGGGACTGTAACGCTTGCGGAAGCTGAGAAGATTTTAACGGCTAAAAAGGTAGAGAAACTGCTGCTGGTTGACGATGAATACAAACTGACAGGATTGATAACGATCAAAGACATCGACATGATGAAGCGCTATCCCAATGCTTGCAAAGACGCAGGCGGTCGATTGCGAGTCGGTGCGGCGGTTGGAGTGTTCGATTATCAGCGCGCCGAGCAGTTGATTGCTCGTGGAGTCGATGTGCTGATCGTCGATTCGGCTCACGGCCATTCGGCGAACGTGATTCAAACTGTCCGAGAGATAAAGCGGCGCTGGGAAATCGACGTGATTGCGGGTAACGTGGCCACGTACGAAGGTTGTCGCGATTTGATCTCAGCCGGAGCGGACGCGGTAAAAGTTGGAATCGGCCCGGGTTCCATCTGTACTACGCGCGTCATCTCTGGAGTTGGCGTCCCGCAAATTACCGCCATCTTTAATTGCAGCAAAGCGGCCCAAGAGGCCAGAGTACCGATCATTGCCGACGGAGGAATTCGCTACAGCGGTGACATTACCAAAGCCATCGCGGCTGGCGCTTCGGCGGTCATGATCGGTGGATTGTTTGCGGGTTTGGCGGAGAGTCCAGGTCAAACTATTTTGTACCAGGGTCGCACATTCAAAGTTTATCGTGGAATGGGCAGCCCAGGCGCAATGATGAAAGGTTCGAGCGAACGCTATCGCCAGACCGGGAATGAGAGTTTGCTGAAGCTGGTTCCGGAAGGAGTCGAAGGCCGAGTCCCCTTCAAAGGTCCGCTGGCTGACTACGTCTATCAATTGGTAGGCGGTTTGCGAGCGGGCATGGGATACTGCGGTGCGACGACGATCGACCAACTTAGCACGGAAGCGCGGTTTATCAAAATTTCGCCAGCGAGTGTCAGAGAGAACCATCCACATGACATTGCCATCACGCAGGAAGCTCCCAATTATAGCTCCGACTATTATTCGTTCGGCACCGATGCCAACTAGTCATATTGCAGATTGGAAACAGTTTCTATTTGCACCGACGTTTCTCTCTACGACTGTTCCATGGACAGCCAAGAGTGACCGGGTTAAACATCGGCGCAGGGCACAGGCTCGGTGGATAGCTCGCATGGCGCTAGTGGCCGCCCTCACGAGCGCTGCGTCGTTAACGCTTGCGCAGCAGCCAAACTCTTGGCAACCCACTCGCATGCAAGTAACCTCTGCTGTCCGGCCTCTGGGCAGCGGACTAAACCCGGTGACACCAACTGCTCGGCCTGCATCAGCGGCGATGGCTGACACCGCCACACAATCCAATGGTGAGACGGTCATCTTTCGTTGGCGAAAGAGTCAATTGGCCAACCCAATTCGATCGACAAACGAGGCCGCTTCGGCAGTTTCGCGTCAACGTTCATCGGCTGGCCAACCTCCAACCGGAATCAATCATCAACAGGAACGTAGCTTTGTCGGCGGTGCAGCCACAGTTCGGGCTGTCGTCGAGACTGCGACCGCCAACCCACTGCGAGCATCGTCGAATGTCGAACTGGCGAACTACCAGGTGCCAACGGGTACGGTCGACCCGTTTGAAGAACAATTGCAGCCTTCGCAGCCAGCTCTGCCGCATTCGATGCCGCCAGCTTCATCGCAATTGACGCCGCTACCGAACATGCCAGGCACCAGCTCGATTACTCCCAATCCCGGTTTGCCGTTGGATCCGTTGTCTGTTCCCGAGGCAGCTCCCAAGCCGGGTGCTGATCCTTTTGCCGCGCCCGGAGCTATCCCGCATAAGGATGCTCCTAGTGCCAGTCCCGAGACATTGAGTCTCCAGCCACTTGACGCAAAGTCACCTGCGCCGGGACACGTTCAAGAGGAAATCAGTCCTTCCGATCAACAAAAGTTGCAGCAGTTGCCAGACTCCGAGGATGCCAAGTCCGATGATCGCAATGATCTGACGATCCCCAAGAGCAAAAGTAAGAGCCAGGCTGAAACTTGCCAGGATCAGCGCGAACGTGCTCGATTGCCCTTGACGCAAAACGAAATCAACATCACACCTGAATACGGAGAAGGCCTGCGGCCCAATGCCAGCGATCAACCGAAATTGCGCGGAGACTTTATCGCCAAATCCAACGTCCGTCAGTGGGCCGATATTCACGGCAACTTGATCGCGACCGGGCGCATGCTGGACATTCGCAACGACATTGTCACGATTGACGAGAATGGAATGCGCCGCCGAATTCCGCTGCGCGACCTCAGCGACGTTGACTATATGTATGCGATGAAATTGTGGAATCTTCCAACCGGTTGCGGCAGCGGCGACGACACCTTCGAGGGACGCAACTATATCGCGAGCACCTTTCAATTCAAGGCATCTGGCCTGTGCCATAAACCGCTGTATTTTGAAGAAGTGCAATTGGAACGATATGGACATGAAGTTGGGCCCGTGCTTCAGCCTATCATCAGCAGCGTACACTTCTTTGGCAACATAGCCGTGTTGCCGTACAAGATGGGTATTCACCCGATGCATGAATGCCAGTATTCGCTCGGTTACTACCGGCCCGGCGACTGCGCGCCTTACATGATTCCGCCGATCCCATGGAGCCTGCCTGGCGCGCTTTCACAAGCCAAGGCCGTGGTAGGAGGCGCAGCGCTGATCCCGTAGGGCGGTCGAGCCGCAATTTTGTAGAACACCGTCCTCGAGTGTTCATGGGTCGGAATTCGGGAAATGAGTTGGCACCCGATGGGCTGAAAAAAGTGAACCGTTGGCGCTAGCCTCGGGCGTCGAAGGTGTTGGGTGCGGAATCGCAATTCAATGGACGAAATCATTAGGTGTTGGAACGTCTTTCTTCGTTGCATCGCAACACCTTCGACACCCGAGGCTAGCGCCAACGGTTCACTTTTTTCAGCCCAGCCCAGAGGCACGGATACTCAATCGACAAAAGCGAATTCGTTGGAACAGATCAATATCTGGGCCAGTTGTTGCCAAGGGTTGAGCGGAACAATTGGATCTGGCGTGAAGTCGGCCAGTGAATTCCATACCTTGGGAGCGTGCCGCACGACTTCCTGAAGCGCTGGTGTGGTTTCGATTCTTGTTGGCGAATCCGTCGTGTAGATCGAAACTTCCCACAAGAACTGATCACTGTTCAGTCCTTGGGCTAGGTCAACGACAAAGTCAATGGTCTCGCCTGCCGAAACCTCGCGCTGTGGGATATCGATGGCCAGCGTTTTTTGGTGTGCAGACGCACTGTGCAATATGCCCGCCCGAGAGCTGACGATAAACGCACGAACTCCATCACCAGCCGCGGGCTTGTGTTCTAACTTGCTAGTTACGCGAATCGAAGTCTGCCGCGGTGCTGTCCAGCGCCGAACAGCGGCATGAGTTCGATCGTTCCCAGGATGTCCACCCGCAGACGTTAGCTGAACCCACCCAAGTTTTCCATCGGGATGCTTGTCGCCGCCTTGCCATGCTTGGCCCGTAAAATGCGGCAAGACTTCAAAGCCTTTGACTTGTCCCATTTTTTCGTCGACTTCACCATAACCATACTTCCAATCAGCCGACGTATTGGATTTGGCTACTTCGTTCGCTGGCTCCGCTGCCGATATAAAGTCCAACGACTCGCTTACCTCATCCTGAGTGGGCAAGCGTTGCAATGCGCGTTCAAACAATCGCTGGACGCGCCGCTGGAGATTGGTCTCCTTGTCGATCGCATCCGATAGTGCGCGCGCTTGCTCCAAGATTACTGGGTGGTTAAGAGTGAACAGAGCTTGCTGAGGAACGGTGGTTTCAGTGCGGCTGGGGATGTGTAAATCTGGATTGGCAAAATCGAATGTCCGAAGCGTTGCCGGCAGGAACTGACGATCCACTAATCCGTAAATCGTGCGACTTGTCGGAAACGGTTTCGCAAACAAGTTAACGGGCTTGGCGTCCGCAGCGGCTTGCAATTGTCCGCTGACGTTCAACAGAGCATCGCGATACTCCTCGAACGATAACCGGCGGTCATTCATTCTCCAAAGCAGCCGATTCTGAGGATCGAATTCCAGCCCAAGTGATTTGCCAGTATTCTCGACTGCTGAAGACTGACGAAACGTCGACGACGTTAGCAACCACCGATGGAGCTTTTTTAGATTCCATCCTTCCGCGACGAAGCGACTCGCAAGCCAGTTGAGCAGCTCGGGATGGGAAGGCATTTCGGCTCGGAGGCCAAAATCGCTGGGCGTTGTGACTAGCCCTCGTCCAAAGTGCCATGCCCATACTCGATTTACGATCACTCGTGCGGTCAGCGGGTTAGTGGGATCGATGATCGCCTGGGCCAGCTCCATTCGTTCACTTCCAGAACGGAACGGTTGGCGATTTTCAGTCAAGAAACCCAAGAACTGACGCGGCACCGATTCAGCCTTTTGTAATGCATTTCCGCGCCGGAAAATGCGCGGCTCGATGTCCGTTGGCAAATTGAACAAGGCCACTGCGTGAGGCGATCCTGGTTTCGAACTGTTGATCCAGCGATCAACTTCACCCTGCAGTTTCCACAACTCGGTACAAGTGCCTAAATCGAAGAATGACTCTGAGTAAACAATCGCTTGGTCCTTGATTTCGCACGGCGAATTTACCCCATACAAGACTTGGCGGAGTTGTTCCGACGCAAAGTCCGGCAACTGACCCGGAGACGATTCTCCCCTCTGTGCCACAGTGGCCAGCGCCAGTTTCCAGCGATGGTCGATTTCTCGAAATAGGTTTGCGTAGCGCCGGATGACTTCGTCCAGATTTTTGCAAGGCAGCGCAAACTCGCGAACCACGATTGGATTCAGGCTGGCACTGCTGCGAATGATCTCTTGGGTGATATTCGCTGCCGATAACTGAGGAGAATTTTCGCTCGCTCGCTGGTACTGAAACCACGGAGCAAAAATTGGATGATGTTCACTCGCGTTCATTCGCAAATAGTCTTCCCATTGCCTGACAAAAGCCGGCAGCAGGTCTTGTTTTGTAAAAATTTGACTGAAATCGTCCCCAGGATATTTGTGTAACTCGGTCTGGGCTCGCAGATAATCGCCGACGCGAGCGCGAACACGGTCCGACGACTCAGCACAGCATTCGGCTGTGCGTTTGGACAGTTTCTCTTGTCGGAGTTTCAATTCTCGTGCAAACGCTTCATCCTTGGCGACCGGCGAGGCGAGTGGCACCAGGCGCTCGGAACAATTGTCGAACACGCCGTATAGTGAATAATAGTCGGCTGTAGGAATGGGATCGTATTTGTGGTCATGGCAGCGAGCACAACCGACAGTCAAACCCATCGTCCCACGCGTCACGACATCGATACGATCGTCGATGATATCGTGTTTCACCCCCAAGAACCTGCGTCCCAGTGTCAGAAATCCCATCGCCGCCAGATCATCGTTGCGGCGGTCGGGGACTTGGTCAGCAGCAATCTGCAACAGTAAGAATCGATCATAAGGCATGCCATCGTTCAGCGCTCGCACAACCCATTCACGATATGTCCAAGCATGTACCCAGAAACGCTCTTCGCGCGCGTAAACGTACCCTTTCGTATCTGAATATCGAGCGATATCCAACCAATGTCTGGCCCAATGTCGACCATACTCGGGAGAATCCAACAACTGCTCGACCAACCGTTCGTATGCCTGCGGGCTAGCATTGCTCGCGAATCGTTCCACGTCAGAGTGGTTGGGTGGAAGGCCGGTGAGCGTAAAATACAAGCGACGCGCCAGTGTGCGATGATCAGCCTCGCCAGATGGTGCCAAACCTTGTTGTTCCAATTTGCTTAAAATAAATGCGTCCACCGGAGTTCGTCCCCAAGTCGTATCGCGTACCTGCGGGATGTTCGGTTCGGCTACTTTTCGAAACGCCCAATGATTGCCGGCCGCGTTTTCGATGCTTGGACGCGAAATGGCGGAAGACGATTGTGGCCAGTACGCTCCCATTTCGATCCAGCGTGACAGGGCATCAACTTGGCGTGGAGTCAGCGGCTTGTCCGGCGGCATCTTCAGATCGCCGGTACGCCTTACCGCTTGCATGAGCAGGCTGGACGAAGAATTGCCGACCTCGATCGCCGGTCCCGAATCGCCTCCCGCAAGTATTGATGCACGAGAGTCAAAACGCAGGGAACCCGATTGCTTCTTGTCGCCATGGCACTGGGTGCAATTGTCGACCAAGATCGGTCGAATCTCGTTCTCGAAAAATCGCTCGCGATCCTCCGCGAGTAGCGAACTAGCCGCAACCAATGTTATTGAAAATGCGAGGCGAACGTCGATCATCTTCGAATTCTTATCTCGGTTCTACTGCGGAGGGCAACAACTGAAATGTATTGATCATTATGCGCTGATCAGCGTAGATTGTGTATTCAGATCGCAGTGTTCAGTCTGACACGATCATAACGAGTCGCCAGCGAATTGGTGGAAGTCGATCGACTGGGTGCAATCCAACTGCCCAGTAACGGGAGGCAATGGATATTTATTGCCGTTGGCACAATTGAACAGGATGACACTATCGCTTGACATAACGCGTCCGGATCGCAGCTCCTGTTGGTATGCTGCAACCGTGGCCGCACCCTCGGGACACAGCAGCAATCCTTCACGAGCCGCCACAGCCTGACGAGCTTCAATGATCGAATTATCGTCAATTGCAGTAGCGAACCCGCCGCTTTCACGTATGGCTCGCAACATCAGAAAATCGCCGATTGCTGCAGGAACGCGAATTCCCGCGGCGACCGTATGAGCATTGGGGAACAGAGTCGCATGCTCGGTGCCCTGCTCAAACGCTCGCACAATGGGAGCACATCCGGCCGCCTGGACCGCGATCATGCGGGGCAACGGACCATCGATCCAGCCGATGGCTTTCAATTCTTGGAAAGCTTTCCACATGCCGATCAAGCCAGTGCCGCCGCCCGTTGGGTAAAAGATGGCGTGGGGCAAGCGCCACTGGAACTGTTCGGCCAGTTCCAATCCAATCGTCTTTTTGCCTTCGATACGGTATGGTTCTTTTAGCGTCGAGAAATCGAACCAACCCATCGCTTCCTTGCCCGCACCCACGATTTTGCCACAATCGTTGATTAAGCCGTTAACGCGCCAAATCTTCGCTCCCTGGGCAGCAATTTCGCGCACATTGATTTCAGGAGTATCCTCAGGGCAAAAGATGAAAGATTCAATTCCGGCACGGGCAGCATAGGCAGCCGCCGCGGCACCAGCGTTTCCGTTGGTAGGCATAGCAATCCGTTTTACGCCCAGCTCCTTGGCCATGGAAATTGCCATGCACAGCCCGCGGGCTTTGAAGGATCCGGTCGGCAATCGCCCTTCGTCCTTGACAAACACTTGGCCTGCACCGCTTCGCAAGCTGGCCAATTCTATCAGTGGAGTCAGCGTTTCTCCTAAGCTGACAATGTTCTCAGTTCTTCGTACCGGCAGAAACTCGCGATACCGCCACAAATCCGCCGGCCGGTGAGCCAGAGTCTCTTTCGAAAGCGCAGCACGAATCTTCTCTAGATCGTACTTCACCAACAATGGTTTGCCCGCTGGTGACAATCCGTGCAGTTTGTTCGCCTCAAGTCTTTGTCCACTGAAACCACATTCCAAGTGCGCAACGAAGGTTGGGCGATCTTCGGTGAGATTCGAATTCATCCAGGATTTTCCACAAGCAAACAACGAGGTGAGAATACACGATCCGTGGCGCGAAAATAAATGATAGCTGGTACTCGTTTGAAATACGTGATGAGTCTGTGCGGCTCTTGAGGATATTCAACCAACCAAGAATTAACCGATCAGTTTTTTCGCCACGACGCCGCCAACGTCGGTCAAACGAAAGTCGCGACCTTGGAATCGGTACGTCAGCTTCAGGTGATCGAGCCCAAGCTGATGCAAGATGGTCGCTTGCAGGTCATGCACGTGAACGCGGTCCTCTGTGGAATAATATCCCAGCTCGTCGGTTTGACCGATGGTAACTCCCGAATTGAATCCGCCGCCGGCCATCCACATGGTAAATGCTTCGATGTGGTGATCGCGTCCTAAATAGTCTCTAGGCTCGCCCTGCGGCGTGCGCCCAAACTCACCTCCCCATACCACGATCGTTTCATCCAACAGGCCTCGTCGTTTCAAGTCCATCACCAGAGCGGCGGCAGGTTGATCGACTTGTTTGCAGATCGCGTCCAGCGATTCACCCAGCTCGGTACCTTTATTTCCATGGTGATCCCAGTCCGTGTGATAAAGCTGTACGAATCGAACGCCGCGCTCGACTAAGCGGCGTGCCAGCAAGCAATTGGTGGCGAATGATGCCTCACCGGCAACGACTCCATAATCTCGCAGCGTCGAAGCCGATTCACCGGACAGGTCCATCAACTCCGGTGCACTCGCTTGCATGCGAAACGCCATCTCATAAGCAGCTATGCGTGTGGCGATTTCTGGGTCGCCGACTGCTTGCTGATGTAATCGATTCAGGTCGCCAACTCCGCTGGTGAAAATCGACTGGACGTCGCGGTCGATTCCTTCGGGGCTCTCTAAATTTAGAATGGGCACGCCGCGCCCACGGAACGGAACACCTTGGTAGGAGGTTGGCAAGAATCCACTGCCCCAATTCGGCGCCCCGCCGCGTGGTCCGCGCGGTCCCGATTGCAAGACGACAAAGCCGGGCAGATCGCGCGACTGGCTGCCGATACCGTACGTGACCCAAGCACCCATCGAAGGGCGACCAAAGTTCGGGCTGCCGGTATTCAAGAAGAACTTGGCTGGGCCATGATTGAACACATCGGTGGCCATCGACCGCACGATGGTAATTTCGTCCGCGATACCGGAAAGATACGGCAAGCATTCGGAAATGTGCGCGCCACTATTTCCATGTTGTGCAAATTTGCGGCGAGTTCCCAGCAGCTTGGCGTCGGGTTTCAGAAAAGCAAAGCGTTTATTGGCGACGTAGGACTCGGGGATTACTTGCCCTTCCAACGAGCGCAACTTGGGCTTGAAATCGAACAATTCAAGCTGGCTGGGACCGCCCGCCATAAACATGAAGATCACATTCTTGGCGCGCGGATTGAAATGGCCTGTTCGAGGTGCCATGGGTTCGGTATTGGCTTGCCCCGCTTGCGCGTAGGATTCTTGCAAAAGTCCATCGCGTTGCAACAAAGTACCCAGCGCGACGGCTCCCATTCCGACGCCCGTCTGCCGCAAGAAGTGCCGACGACGCTCCAGCGAAATGAGCGAATTCAAACTGTCGAAATCCCGCATGACTTATTCCCGAGTGATAAATTCATCCAAATTCATCAGCACGCGGCAAACTCCCAACCAGGCCGCAAATTGGCTGGCGTGTTGGTCATCGCGCTGCTGAGCTGAGCCGCTAACCTTGTGCGCTAGCGACGGTGACTGGCTGTAGGCCGCAAGAAATTGTTGGTAGAGTACGTCCAGCCGCTGCAACTCGTCTGTCGCAACAGGCCGCGCATAGCAAACCAGCATCGCTTGCTGCAAACGATCTTCCAGCGCTGCTGTGGAATTTCCCCAGGTGCGTTCCGCCAAGCTCTTCACACATTCAAAGAAAGCTGTGTCATTCGCAAGCGTCAGAGCTTGTAGTGGAGTGTTGGATCGCGTTCGGCGCGTGCAGGAAACATTACCATCGGGTGCATCGAACACGACCAGCGCCGGATAGGGGCTGGAACGCCACACATGCGTGTACATCCCTCGGCGAAATCGATTCTCTCCCTCCGCTGTTTTCCACGGCTTGGGATCTTGAGTGAAGTCGAATACGCCGTCAGGCTGCGGAGGAAACACGCTCGGCCCACCGACGATGCGAACCAATAATCCAGCGCCGGACAAAGCTACGTCGCGCACTGCTTCGGCATCCAATCGCAATCGCGTTTGGCGAGCAAGCCATCGATTTCGAGGATCCGACTGCTGCAACTCCGTTCGATTGGCTGACGATTGCCGATAGGTGGCCGAGCAAACGATCAGTCGGTGCAACCGCTTCATCGACCAATTCCAATCCGTCGCCGCGTGGCTGCGATTCGCAGCGGCAGTCGAACCGGGCGAATTGGTTAAGTAGTCCGAGCCAACGAACTCAAGTGCGAGATAATCGAGCAATTCTGGATGAGTTGGCGGAGTACCTTGAATACCAAAATCGTCTTCAGTTTCCACGATCCCCTGGCCAAAGAAATGAAACCAGCAGCGATTGGCGATTACGCGCGCCGTCAAAGGACTTTGCGGATCGACCAGCCACTTGGCAAAATCCAACCGATTCTGGCCGCGAGCGCGATCGGGCACAGTTGGTTCGGAGCTATCGAACGCGCGCAACGGATGCAGCACCGCAGGAACTCCCGCAGCCACTCGCGCACCTGGATCCAGGAAATTTCCTCGACGATGAATGAATGTCTCGCGCGCATTAGGAAGTTCCTGCATGACCAAAGTCGTCGGAATCAACGGCTCGGTAGCTCGCAAGTCGGCGATCTGCTGGAGCACTGGAAACTCTTTACGAGCACCCTCGGAGTCTCGGAAATAATCTTCGATCATCTTCTTATTGGCAGCGTCCCGTTTCTCAAACGCCATGTCGTAGGCAACTTGAACTGGACCAGGCAATCGCCCGCGCATTTGCGGTGTGACGGTCTTTTCCCAAGCTCGTTGACTCGCTTCCAAACGCGCGCGATCTGCTTCCACTTTTTCTCCTAAAGCGGAGATTTGCTTGCGTATCTCTGAACGGCGCGCCAGCTCACCAGCAGCCAGTTGCTGATCCGATGGCGATTCGTACGTCGGCTCGTCGCAGTTGTTCAGGAAGGCAAAGACCTGGTAATACTCGCGCTGAGATATCGGATCGTATTTGTGTTGGTGGCAGCGAGCACACCCGATCGTCAGTCCCAAGTAGACGCTGCCGGTAGTGTTGACTCGATCTGCGACGGCCTCGACCCGGAACTGCTCTTTGTCGGTTCCGCCTTCTTCGTTGATCAGAGTATTTCGATGAAAACCCGTCGCCACGATTTGATCGCGCATGGCGCCCGGCAGCATATCGCCTGCAAATTGCTCAATCGTGAACTGATCAAAGGGCATATCTGCATTGATCGCTCCGATTACCCAGTCGCGATACTTCCAAATCTCTCTACCAAAGTCACGCGTATATCCGTTGGAATCGGCATACCGAGCTTGGTCCAGCCAGTGCCGTCCCCATCGTTCCCCGTAGGCCGGTGAGGCCAACAAACGATCGACCAACCGCTGGTAGGCATCCGGATGTCCGTCGGCGACAAAGTCAGTCACCTCCTGCGGGGTCGGCAAGACTCCCAATAGATCCAAACTCAATCGCCGAATGAGCGTCGATCGTTCGGCAGCCTGCGCCGGGGAAAATCCGCGCGCCTCAAGCTCCTTCAATACAAAATGATCGATGCTGCTGCGGCACCAGTGCTGGTCGCGTACCGACGGCAGGCTAGCGCGAGCGGGTGTCATAAAAGCCCAATGCGTGCTGCGTTTATTTTCTGGCTCGCGCTCGTTTGCCGGACGAACTGCTCCCTGCGAAATCCAACTTCGCAACAGATCAATTTCCTGCTGCGAGAGCGATTTGCCTTCGGGTGGCATTGGGCTGATAACTTCGTCCTTCCCAATCACTGCCAGTAACAATCGGCTGTGCTCGGGCTGTTTAAGATCGATCGTCGGACCGCTGTCACCTCCACGGTGAATGTAGTCTGCCGAGTCCAATCTCAGACCCGCTTCTTGCTTTTTGGCTCCATGGCAACCGGAGCATCGTGCCGCCAAAATCGGCAAGACATCGCGTGAGAAATCAACGTCTGTTACAACCGACTTGCCAGGTGCAGGCTGATCGGCGCACAACCAACCGCCGCTCGCCAAGCACATTAAATAGACGAAGAAACATCGGTACCCGAATGAAGCCATGCCTTGACCCACTTTCAAAGAGCAGCGCAAGTAACAACTGATACAAATGTTAACATGCCCGGCAAAACCATGGCAAGCTTGCACCCAGATTGCTGTATTTCATCACCGATCAGCCCGGACGCTCGTCAAATGCGCAACCGAACGGGAAAATGTGGATTTATTGGTTGCAACGAGGGTAGTGAGCTTCATACAATAGCTGAATTCTGGCTTTTATTTATTTTTTTGTATGGATCGCCATCCGATGATACCCTTTCCCACGACACCCGAGTCTACGGAAACCGTTGTCAGCGACGAAGAATTGCTGCGACAATTCCATGAATTTGGAGAGCGAAACAGTTTTGAGTTACTCGTGAAGCGATTCGAGTACGAAATCTACAACTATCTTCGCCGATACCTGGGCGACGACACACTGGCTGAGGACGCTTTTCAAACGACGTTTCTACGCGTTTATCAGAAGTCCGATCAATTCGATGCCGCGCGGCGATTTCGCCCGTGGTTGTACGGTATCGCGACTCACCAGGCAATCGACCTCAAGCGTCGTTCCAAACGGCAAGAGCATCAGAGTTTGGATTCGAAACTGCTGCATTTTGAGAACAGTGAGAGCACTCACGCGTCGGCGGTGGCTGATTATCGGCAATCCAACCAAGACCCGCTGGTCGCTGCTGAGTTTTCATCGTTCGTGCAAAGCTCTCTGGATGAACTGGGAGAGCCCGGCCGAAGTGCGGTAGAGCTAGTTCATTTGCAGGGTTTGGCATACCGCGAAGCTGCCGAGATACTGGATGTTCCTGTTGGGACGGTAAAAAGTCGCGTTCACACGGCTCTGCGAAAACTCGCGGTCATTTGGCAGCGTATGAATTACGACAGATTTGTGTGACTTTCCCGGTGGTCCGCCACCTTTCATAACCTACTATCGAACCTTTGACTGCGTCCTCGTAACGCTTCAAGCAGTTGACATGCGTATTCGTCAAGAAGAATTAATTGCGTTTCTTCTCGGAGACACCGCACCTGACCGGCATCGTGCTATCGTTGCGGCGTTGGCCGACAGCGCAGAACTGAGAGAGCGCCTTGCCCAACTCCGCGCAATGCTGGGACATTTGGAAGCTCATCGATCGCAACATGAGCCGCCGAGTGGTCTAG
>SYJV01000257.1 GCA_005798335.1 Planctomycetaceae bacterium
GCGTTCGGTCGGAATTTCTACGGCCGGGACAGCGGCGAACGGTCGATACTGTTGCAGTTCGAGGCGCAGAGGTGGTCTAACAATGTACGTGATACCGCGCCACTGAACAGTTTTGGCAATCGCGGCAGCAACTACAGCAGTAACGAATAGCGCCAGGGCGAACGGAATCGCGAGAAAAACTCCGAATGCGTCGCGCAATCCGATAATCGGAATTTCGCACTGCTGAACCAAGCCGATGCCTTTCGTAATAATCCTGTGGGCATAAACTATCTGAATGGTGTTAGCTAACCAAGCCGCCAGAATAGTGCTGCTGACAATGCTGGCTTCGGTCAACGAACCAAAGGCGAATAGATAACAAGCCCACGCGGTCGCTGAGGCAAATAGTGTATATGTTCCTATCAATACGGCGACGATCATTGTCCAACCGAAGTGATATAGCCGAGTCCAAATGAGTTGGCGACGTATAAAGCGGAAGCATTGCGTAACATTGACGCGTCGCGCTGCATCATCATGGTCTTGGCATGGACTTCCAAACGCAGACCGGCATGGCGAGTGGCATCTTGCATCGCACTCTCCTCCGACGATGTGTCCCACATGCGTTCGAAGAAATAGGCTCGGTCATAAACCTCGCGCCTCATCGCCAAGGAGCCGCCCCAAGTTGCTCTCATCAAATGCATTACCGGCACCGACCACGCGTTAAATATTAAATATAAATCGTATGCGCGATCCCCAGTTCGATCTTGTAGCGTCATACCATCGATTTCCGGTATACCAAACCAACGTTTCGATCAGACATCGGCGCAACCATATCGCGCAGCCAATTGGGATGCACTACTGTGTCTGCATCGACCATGATCGCTGCGCCAACTGACGGTGAAATATGTTGCAGGCATTGCCGAATGGCGCTCGTTTTCAGATATGCAAATTTCGAGATCGATCGCAGTATGTGTACGTGTAGTCTGGAAGCGCGGTGTTTGGTTCGCCAGCGCGCTACTACAATGCCCGCGGGATCAGTCTCGTGGTCCAAAATGACGTGAATTTCATAGTCTGGATAGTTCTGGCAGTTCAGCCGATTCAAGCACTCTTCCAACGAAGGATCGGCACCACGTAGTGAAAGAATAATCGCTGCGCGAGGAAATTCTTGCTCGATAGGCGGTTCACTTGATCGGCTGTGGTACCAACGCAAGTAGCGAGCGTTCACAAGCGATTGCAATGCTAGCAAACCAATTACAGCAACGATTACGATCACTGTAAGCACTGACATCGTCATTCCTTTGACGTTCAACCGAATGCAATCTGTTGTTGCGCACTAGCGGGCGTGGTAAAGATCGTCTTCGGTTCTGGCGAAAAGTGCTCGAAACGGCGAATGGAAAGTACTTTTCAGGACTGCCGGACTGGTTGTAATGCCTGCGTCTATGTTTCGGACGGCCTTCCTTGGAATCGAAAGATCCAGGTTCCCAACTAGGTTGACTGCGCATCAGAATGGCTCAGTAATCTAGTCTAGGCAATTTGTATCACCAATGGAAAATAACGCTCGTGCATGATCGCCGGACGTTGTCGTTCTATCATTTGCGATGTTGGCGGCTATAATTCGGTCCAATCACGTCGAATTATTGGCCTTAACCTTAGGAATTCTCATGTTGCGTTCATGTACGATTGTTCTCAGTTTGATTGTGGCTCCGGTGGTTGCTCAAGAGCCATTGAAAATCAATCTGCAACCCGCAGTCGCCAAACCTGCAGACGCAGCCAGTTACCAAATTGGATTTGACATGGGCTCGCAATTGCGCGCAGCAGGGCTCGTTCAAAAAGACCTCGCCGAAAAAGACTTTTTGGATGGGTTCATGGAAGCACTCAAAGGCGCCGAACGCCGATTGACTCCCCAAGAAATTCAGGCTGCTATGCAAGGATTGTCAACCAAAGTACAGGCTCGTATGCAAGAAAAAGCCAAGTTGAGCTTGGCGGCCTCGAATACTTTCTTGGAAAATAATAAAAAGAAACAAGGAGTTACTGCGCTCCCATCGGGATTGCAATATGAAGTGATCAAGTCCGGAGCTGGCACAATGCCAACAGTGAAGAGCACCGTTGTTGTGCATTACGAAGGCAAGTTGATCAACGGCACCGTCTTTGACAGCTCGGTCGCGCGCAACATGCCTTTTACAACCGGGCTAAGTAATATCATTCCGGGATGGATCGAGGCTCTGTCGCGCATGAAAGTGGGGGACAAATGGCGTCTGTTCATTCCGCCCACTTTGGCTTACCGAGAAGAGGGCAGGCCGCCGGTGATCGGCCCCAATGAAACGTTGATTTTCGAATTGGAATTGCTCGAAGTCCAATGATCGCGATCAAACTTTGGCGTTCGAAGGTCGGCAATTGAATTTCAGCCAGCAAACTTTCCAACTCAGTTTTCTCTTGTGAGTACCTGTGAAATTGAATACGGCTACAAAACATATGGAAAGCGAAGTCGATTTCATGAACATCGACCGAACGGATTTCAGGTCGATGAGTCGGTCCGAGCAGATTCGACACTTGGAGGTTGAGGGCTATGTGGTATTTCCGGAAATATTGCCACCCGATTTGATCGCGCGCATCCAATATGAACTCGCCGCTGCGGAAATGCTGCATACCAGTTACAGCGTCAATCAGACTCGTTCGGTTAAGCAACCGCAGTGGCTCAGCCAATCCGTCGCGGAACTGATCGGTTACCCGCCGATAATTGATTTTCTGACACAGTTAATGGGCTCGGACATCGTTTTTACGCGCGGCTTCTTCCAGCGTACTCAATCAGGTTCGCCGGGGATATCGATGCACACCGATGGCCAACCCCACGGATCGAATCTATTTGGTTATGAAGGCAGTTGTCCGCGTCTACTGCGAGTGCTGTATTACCTGGACGCGCTCAGTGAGCAGCGGGCTCCGTTTCGATTGCTGCCTCGATCCCACCTATCGTTTCATGCCGACGCCAGTCCATATATTCGCTACAAAGGGCATCCTGAAGAAATTACTTTGATCGTACCTGCGGGCTCCGCGGTTTTGATCCCTTCAATGTTGCTGCATGGCAGCCATCCCAACCGGTCATCTCAGCCGAGAGAATTGTTGCAGTTCGGCTATCGACCAGCTTGGGCAGGACCGATTCAACCTGTCGACGAATGGGACCCAGAGTTGATTGCCAATGCTCCTGCTATATCGAAACCTTTTCTACAGAGCCTCAACACGACGGGTGCAGTGTGGGAACAACAACACAAACCGGAAGGCATGCGCAGCGAAGCCGTCGGCATTAACCCCAGTCGATGGGATCGCTGATCCGCGAGTCGGACTATGCAGCATTTGACGATTGCTCGGCCAGCATGCTCGTCCAGGTGCAGTGTCCGCGTTGGGTTGCGCAGGCCAGACTCAAAGCCTCTGATCGAGAATAGCCGCAAACTTCGCAGAAAAGCTGGAGATTCACTTCGCGGCGATGAGAATAAGAGATCTTAGGCGAGTGGCAGATGGGAATTTACCAATACAAGCCCGACGCGCAAGCGAGTCCGTACGTGCCAGGATTGACCCACTCGCTTGCGCGTCGGGCTTGTAGTAGGCAAATTCCAATCTGCCGCTCGCCTAAGGACAATTAAGCTCATGCCGATCCTAAGTTGGCAAGCGATTTCGATATAATTGACGCTATGCACAAAAAAAGTGAATCAACGTGGAATACGTTCAACAAGTCCTAGAGTGGATATTGCATTTAGATCATTATCTAGGCGAGATTATTGAATGGCTGGGTGGCGGTTGGTTCTACGGCCTGATCTTCGCCGTTGTATTTTGTGAAACGGGACTCGTTGTCACGCCATTTCTGCCGGGTGACTCTTTGTTATTTGCCGTTGGTGCGTTGGCGGGTACTCAGTCGGAGCACATCAGCATCGTCACGCTGGTCCCGTTGTTGATCGTAGCCGCAATTCTCGGCGACGCCGTAAATTATTCTATCGGCAAGTACCTTGGTCCCAAGGTATTTCGCAAGGACACCGGATTATTGCTGAACAAGCACCATCTGTTACGGGCACAAGCTTTCTATGAGCGGCACGGCGGTAAAGCAATCTTCCTGGCGCGATTCTTGCCAATCTTGCGAACTTTTGCTCCTTTTGTTGCGGGCATTGGCAGAATGGAATATCGTCGATTCTGCGTTTACAACGCGTTGGGTGGCGTAGTCTGGGTGGCTCTGTTCTTAATTGCAGGATACTGGTTCGGCAATGTTGAAGTTGTCAAGAAGAACTTTTCGCTGGTTTTGCTGGTCATCATTCTGTTGTCGATTGTGCCGATCGTATTTGAATGGTGGCGTGAAAGAAAGTTTCGCGCGGCTGCGAAGTAGCGCGAGCTTCGCAAATGGCGAACATCGAAAAACAAGCGACGAACTTAGTGTCAAAGCAATTTGAGGCGATATTGTGCGGCAGCGTATTAACTCGTCAATTCGACCAATCGTAAGATGTTGTTAACGGCAATTCTGAGCGAGCGGGCAGCCATCTTGAAATTCATGTGACCGGAAACCTCGGGTTGGATCTGAATGAATAGTTCCATTGCAGATCTTAGTTTGGTGAGTTTCTTGCGAGCTAGTTTGAGATAGCTCTCGGCGTCACCCGCATCCAGTGCAGGCCCCAACGCCAACATAAAGTCGTACAAGTCGCGGTGGACGGATGCCAATTCGTCATCATCCTTGGCTTCGTCGCTATGTTTTAGAAACGTGCGGACCATCCACACATGGGCAATCTCTGCGTCGATAGTTGCCATCAAATTGCTCAGCGACAATTCGGTACTCATAATTCTCCTCAAACAACCGATATTGCTACTGGGCCGAGGATACCACTGGCGCAATGATCTTCGACGAAAAATCGCGATTGTGATAAATTTTATTTTTTGCAACCACGGATTCGGCCGGCAGGTCGTTGGTGTAAGGTCCACCTGTGTTGGGATTGGGCTCAAAAAATGGAGCGCCGGTACTCGCTACTGTCACGCGAATTCGGTGCCCCTTAGCAAAAATTTGGCTGAGCCAACCGACATCAAAAGATACCTTGTAAACCTTGTCAGGTTCCATGAAGACTTCTTTGTCGAATCCTTCGCGATAGCGCGCTCGGCGCACATAGTCGATGATCAAGATGGAACGACCATCTGGATAAACATCCGACACGCGAACGATGAAGTCGGTATCTTTTGCGGACGACGACACGAAAAGTTCGGTCTGCACTTTGCCGGTCCATTCCACCGGTTCGCTCAAGACTGCTGAGGTAAAAGTGCGAACTTCACGTTGAGACTCGAACCCGCGAGCATCGATAGCTCCAGGAAACCCTCGGCCAGCAATTTCATTGGGATGGTGCGGGTCGGCTACAAAAGCTGTAAAAGCGAGTGAGTCGCTGGCACTCTGTTTTGCCAATATTGTGCTGAGCGATCGATCGCCTTGTAGATAGTAATCAGTTGCCTTGGCCGGAATTGGCCAGTCCTTAGCGGCGCGCCATTCATTTCCAAGAGCACCAGGTTCGCCTACTGCTCCCATCGTGTAGTACTGAATCGTTGGTTCACGGTCGACGCCGTTGGCGATCCCCTTTAGATGAAAATCGAACCAGCGAATTAAGTGATTTTCGGCATCGAAGCGCGAGTTCTCGGGGTACACCAATTCATTGACTTTGGCGACATTCTTTCCCAAGTAACCACCATGGAGCCAGGGGCCTATACGCAATTGTTGGTGGCTGCGTGACAGCGGTCCGGCGCGATGCTGACGCCCAATGTAACTTTCTATCGAACCAACGTTCATGAAGTCATACCAACTGCCGATGGTAAAGCACGGAACGTTCATGCGGTCGAAATGTTTAGAGCAATCCTCGGCGGCCCAATATTCATCATACGTAGGATGTCGATTCCACTGGTCCATAACTTGCCGGTTGTGCTGGGGATCGCGACACACATCGTCCATCGTTTTGAATCGCTCTGGTCGCGTTATGCCGCCGATGCGGTAGCCTTCGTGGTACAGACTCAGGCCAGTGTCGATCATGTATTGAGCCGTCAAGTGTGGTGGTCCCGCAACGGCCAAAAAATTCTGAGCAAAGCCAGCTTGTGAACTACCGAAGGTCCCGATTTTTCCCGTCGACCATTTTTGCTTAGCCAACCACTCCACAGTGTCGTAACCGTCTTGTCGCTCGCCCCAACCGAGATTGCGGTAACCATTCCAGGTTCCCTCGGACTTTTGAGCTCCACGAAAATTCTCGGCGCATACTACATAGCCAGCCGCCGCCAGTCGCGCATTGGCTTCCCGCGTCGTTTTACCCGTTAGGTCGGCGTAGCGCTGTTCGTACAGCACAGGCCACGGTCCATCGCCGGGCGGGAAGTACAGATAAGCCGATAAACGTACTCCATCCCGCATCGGAATCATCATGTGTTCTTCGCGAACCTGGCCGAGCCGAACTTGCGATTCCTGCGCGAACCCCAGAGATGTCGTCAAACACCCCATCCACACGGTTGCCAAAACAAATGTGCCACGCATCGGTCCACCTCAAGTAAGTTTCATCTGCTGCAATATCTAAAACGCGAAATAATATACACAGTTTCACGGCGTCAAGCGAACTGGGCAAATCCGTTCTAGTGATCACCGTTGGACAATTTCGGCAAGAGTCGCGGATGGCAATTCAGCCGGAAAAAACTCTCTGCATTGCGCAGCGCGCTTGAACCGGTAATTTCGATTCGCTTTCTAGCGCCAGTGAAACGTGAGGAAGTTGATTGGATCGTCACGCGAAGGTCAAACTCTGACATGCCACGCGCCAGGTGCTCGGCAACTCCAACCTGAAAACGAGCTTGTGGATAGATTGGGGCAGCCAGTTGTTCGAGAGACCACCGAGATATTGGGACTTCGATCCAGAGTTCATCGCTGTTGGAAGAATCTACAATGCGTCGCAGTTCTGCTGGCAACCGATCAAGCGCCGTCGCAGAAACATCGATCGTCGCGCGACTGCTGTGAGGCGCGTAGAGAGCCCAGCTTAGCCAGTGATCGACCACACCAGCGCGCTCGCCAACTGGAAGCACAATCACGATGAGAATTATCGCGTTGGCCAGAAACGATCTGACGGCGAATTTTGTTCGCACGTCAGTTTGCTGAGTTTCGGCGGATGCTGGTTTGACCCAGAATAAAAGAATAGCTTGAATGGCAAAGAAGGCGTTCCAGCCGAGGACACCCCAATGGTGATTCAATCCCGCAGGGCCCAAAATCAGCATCAACACTACATGCATCACAACCGCAGCCACCGCAGCGAATCGCCGCGTTGATGATCTTGCTAGCCCAATGCCAATCGCCAGTTCGATCAGCGGAAAACAAGCCACCAGACTTAAACGAATTGGCTCTGCAAACGACCTGGAGTCCAATCCAAACAAACTGCCCAGCGTCTGCAGGAATTGCTGACCGACAGTAAACAGGAATTGGTAGTCGAGCTTCCCGAGCGCGGAATAAATGTAGATGCTGATAACAAGCGCGCGCATCAGGGGCAATGCCTGCCGATCTTGGGTTAGCGCTAGCACCAACGCGACGATCGCGAACTGGTACGCCCAAGGCTGGCAACGATGTTGATCAAGCGCAATGAGAGTTCCGGTACAGATAGTTATCGAACAGCACGTCACAGCGCGATATCTGCCAGTTCTGGTCGCAAACAAGCATGCGGCCAACGATCCGACTAGTGTCGAAATGGCTAACCAGTCGAGCCAAGGCGGTGCTGTGATTAGAGCCTCAAACAGCGGCACTTGCGGGAACACCGTCTGTGGGGTCCACAGTCTCCAGGTCAGCCCACCCAATACGAAAGCGAAAACCACCAGCGATCGCTGATATGCAGTGATCAACGATGTCGCATTCATGGGCACTTGTCGAATTCGCGTGTTTGAGAGATGCTTTGCATATTATTTGGAGTGTGTGTTCAAAATTCGGAATGGCGGCAAAAAATGTCCAGCGGCACGCAACACGCTGGCATCGTAAATCGATAGTTTGGAACGCGCAACCACGATTGGGGTTGTCAGCGAAATGGACGTTGGTTTGAGAAAATGATGGTAACAAGAAACAACATATTTGATCTACAATCTGACGTGGCAGTGGTGATCGGAGGCACGGGGGGACTGGGAGGAGCAATGGCCGACGCGCTGGCTTCGTTCGGTGCCAAGGTTGCTGTCGTCGGCCGCAGTCAAACTCGCGGTGAAGAACGCGTTGCAGCCATTCGCCAAGCGGGCGGGCAAGCTACGTTTCAATCTGCTGACGCGCTCGATCTGGGATCGCTGGTTACGGCGCGCGACGCGATCGAGTCCCAGCTTGGGCCGGTAACGATCCTGGTCAATGCTGCGGGAGGGAACAAGCCTGATGCAACGTTACCACCTGGCAGCGACTTTTGCAAGTTGTCGCACAGCGCATGGCGCGAGGTATTCGATCTGAACCTAGTCGGCGGATCGCTGCTGCCTAGCCAAGCTTTCGGCGAGATGATGGTCGCGCGAAAGTTGGGGAGCATTATCAACATTGCTTCGATGGCAGGGATGATTCCATTGTCGCGCGTGGTCGCGTATTCGGCAGCCAAAGCAGCGGTAATAAATTTGACGCAGTTTCTTGCCCGAGAATGGGCGACCAAGGGCGTGCGAGTCAACGCAATTAGTCCAGGTTTTTTCCCAGCCGAACAGAATCGCGCTCTGCTATACAACCCGGATGGCTCCCTGTCGGCTCGTGGCTCGCAAATCATTGGTCATACGCCCATGGCACGCTTTGGCGACCCAAAAGAACTCGCCGGAGCTGTGGTGTGGTTGGCTTCCCAGTCAGCGTCGTCGTTCGTGACTGGACAAAACATCGTAGTCGATGGAGGATTTTCTGCTACGACAATTTAGCGTTGTGCAGTAGTCCGTTTTCAAAAGCATTTCAATTACTCGCCACAAAAACATAGCTACTAATCATGCTCAACATACGACAAGACGCTTGTGAACTTGATTTTTTGTCCCTGGGTGCTTTGGTTCATCGACTCGATCCGGGAATCATCCCGTTTCGTAAAACCCGCAACTTCGAAGTGCACGTTTCTGGCGGCGAGTACAATGTGGCTGCAAACTTGTCGGACTGCTTCGGAATGAAGACAGGCATCGCCACAGCGATGGTCAATTATCCGATCGGTGAAATTGTTCAACGCGTGGTGCGCGAGATGGGTGTAAAACCCATCTACAAGTGGTTCGAGCACGATGGAGTGCAGGGTCCAAACATCGCAACTGTGTATAGCGATCGCGGGCACGGTGTTCGGGCGCCGGTGGTGTTTTACAATCGATCGAACGAGGCCGGAGCGAGGCTCAAGCCGGGCGACTTTGACTGGAACAAAATCTTTTCGGCAGGCGTGCGATGGTTTCATTCCGGCGGAATTTTCGCGGCGCTCTCTCCCACAACTTCTGAGTTGATCGTCGAGGGGATGCAAGCTGCGAAAAGTTCCGGCGCGATCTGTTCGTTCGATTTGAACTACCGCGCCAAGCTCTGGAAGATCATCGGCAGCGAAGCCAAGGGGCAAGAGATGTGTCGCAAAATTGCTTCGCACTGCGATGTCCTAGTCGGCAACGAAGAGGATTTGCAGAAAGGCCTTGGAATTCAAGGTCAAGATGTCGAGGCCAAGTCGACGCTCGATCCCGAGGCATTCTTCGGCATGATCGACCGCGTTCGCGAGAGTTTTCCAAACGTCAAACTGGTGGCCACGACACTGCGCGAAGTGCATTCTACTAATCGTCACGATTGGGCGGCTGTTATTTGGTATGATGGCAATCGATTCGTCAGCCCGACTTGTCAGCTCGATGTAGTGTGCCGGATCGGCGGCGGGGACGGCTTTGCGGCAGGCCTGTTCTACGGCATGCTAACTGGTAAGGAACCCGAACAAGCGCTTCGGCTGGGGTGGGCACACGGTGCTCTGCTGACGACCTTCCCAGGCGATGTTACGATGGCTAAGTTGCCTGAAGTGGAAGCGTTAGCCAAAGGCGGCACCGCTCGCGTCCAGCGCTAGTGGAATGGGATTTAACCGCGTTTTGAAGTCGCTGCACGAATATTGCTGCGATCATTGAATTGGGAGCAAAAATGTCGGTTACCCTGCTACAAACGTTGCATCGAATTCTACGCCAAAAAAGCGATCTCAATGGTCAATTGATACGTGGACCAAAACAAATCCACGCCGCCAGAAGCAAATTCGAAACCGCTGAAAAATACTTAAGCGACAAACGCGAAGAATATAAACAATTGCGTATGGCTGCGGACCGCAAACAATTACAGTTGCGGGAACGCGAACAGAAGATCGTCGTGCTGCAAGGCAAATTGAACGCAGCCAAAGAGAATCGAGAATACCAAACTCTGAAGGAACAGATCGCTGCCGATAAGCAGGCCAATAATGTTCTTTCAGACGAGATCCTAGAAATTCTCGAACAGATTGACGTGGTCAAGGAAGAGATAGTCACCGCAGAAGCGAGAGTTGCACAAAACAAACAAGAACTCTCTGAGATCGAAAGCCAAGTCTCACAGCGCATGGCCGTCCTACGCAGTGAATTGGACCGAGTAAATGACGAACTTGCTCGAGAAGAAGCTCCTCTGGATGGCGATCTAAAACGAGAGTACCAACGCTTAGTCAGCGCCAAAGGAGAAGAGAGCCTCGCCCCGGTGGATAACGGAAGCTGCGGAGGATGTTACCAAATGCTGACGCCACAGTTGATCGACAAATTGAATATGGGCAAACCCATGGCCTGCCCAAGCTGTGGATGCTTGTTGTACTTAAGCACGGATCGTACATTGCGCTCGTAACCTGGATTGATGTCGCACGAGTATGGTTGTCGCCAACTCAGCGATCATTTGACATCTCAAGCCCTCAACCGTTATTTCTTGCCCAACCAATTCTTGACGAGTTGTTCCGGCGGCGCGAAAGTGGCGGCAAGTGCGTGCGGGAACGCTTGGCCATCGCGCAGCAGTTTTAGAGATAGGTCGAATCGTTTGCGATTGGCTCGATCCATCAGAAACCTGGTGATGTTCATACCCACTAGTCCCGCCGATTCTTCATCAAGCTGACCCTTTAATAGAATATCGGCGCGCTCAACCTTCTGCACGGCGATAGGCATCGATTGCTGCCAGGCTAACATTCGCGGGTCGCTGCGTCCGGCTGCCGTGGCGGACAAATTCCTCGCGACACCCTCGGCATACCAAAGCGGAACTTGCGGCAGGCTGCCGACATAGGCCCCGCTGACAACTTGCAGCATCAAGCTCGACTGTTGTTTGGGCTCGCTAGAGGAAATGTCCACGATAGCCCCATAAACGTCCAAGGGCGAGACCGACCAGTGCCCGCGCCAGGAACTGGGCAATTGCCTCTGTTCGTTCATTCGACCGTGCTCGGAGTATTCATAGTTGCCCTTGAAGACGAACAGCACTAATCCACCTCTTACCAGAGCTTCCTTTGTAGCAACCTTTGTGATTCGTTTGGTTTCCGCAAGGGTGGTTTCGGCATTCTTGAACACTTCAGCTAATCGAGTTTCTTGTACGTTTCCCAACATGACCAATTCACTGTTTCGTTGAATTGTCGGTTCGTGGTTGGGCAGAATCTTCCGCCACGCGGCGAGTGCTCGTTCTTCGCGCTTGGCAAGTAGTTCGGCGTGCGAAGCAGTTGCGGCCCAGCTCTGCGCGATCAGCATATTAAGATGCAGGTTAGGATTGTCGCCATCATAGGTCGCTCCCTCGAGAATCCAGGTCGAGATCAAGTTGAGCTTGTCGGCGCTCACCGGTGGTCGACCCCCGGCTGGCATGCGCTGCCCCGATTCGCCTTTCAGTTTTTTTATTAGCAAGCTCTCGTTGGGCTTGCCTTTGACAATCGCTGGACCGCTTCCGCCACCGCGCAACAGGTCGTTTATCGAATCTAAGCGCAATTGTCCGCTGATTTGTACGCTGGTGATGTGACAGCCGATACAGTTATCAAGCAAGATCGGAGCGATGTCGCGAGAGAATTTTACAATCTCTTTTCCGGTCGAAGCGGCCAATTCGAGAGGCGGCATCGCGGCATTGCCTGACGCCACAATCTTCGCATAAGATTTTATGGCGGCGCCCGGACTCGGACCATCGAACTTGGCTCCCGCATCAATCCACTGCTTGAGTTTCGCCAGCTCTTCGGGCAGCACTTTGCCATTTCCGCGAGGCATATCTCCCGATTCGATGACTTCGACTAACCGGCTTCCCTGAGCACTACCAGCTCGTACGACAATGCCACCATCATTGCCGCGCATTAAATCGGAGTAGGTGGCCATCGCAAATCGCCCGCGATTGTTGTCGATATGACAAGCGCCACACTTGCTGATCAACAGCGGCGCGATGTCATTGGCGAATCCAACAGTGTTTGATGAAGTCGAACCGGAATTGGTAGGCGAATTGGTCGATAGTTCTTCCCACGTCGGCAGGGATTGTAGTTCGACTCCTTCCAATTCAAGCAACCCATGCGCTCGCTGCAACGAGCTATACAGCGGCTTGACCAAACGAATCAATGCTGGGTCCGTTTCGTTTGCCTTGGTTTTGCTGGGCGTTGTTGCGATGTCGCCAGCTTTCGTTTCGTTCGACTTCGCATCGCCTGCAGTTTCGCTTCGAATCAGGCCAACAAGTTCCGCTTGAATTTCTCGAATGCGTTCAGCGGACTGGCTGAATTTCCCCGCCGCGTACAGCTTACCAGCCTCGGCAATTTTGCTTTGCAGTCGATCAACTTGCTGGCGCTGCGACGCGGTAATCGCAGCCACACCATAGGCTGTGCACAGCAGCAACACGCAGCTTGCAAAAACAGCCCTCAAGTTCCAGCGTGCACTCGAATTACCGAAAATCGCACCCGACATCGATCATGTCCTCCGCTGCCCAGTTGCCATTCCAACTTTCAATTGCACTTTGCGAGCGAGATGAAACGAACCACCGCACAACCCTTAACTATAGCGTAGGAACACTCCGATTGGCCCCAACCGTATGTTGCTTGCCAAAGACTTTTCCCATGGTTGTGTCGTCCCGAATTAATTTCCTTGTTTAAGATTTTCAGCCGGATGTGCAGGCGTGGGCCGCGTGGTCCCCAATCGAAGCTAGAAAAACATTTCAAAGACCCCCCAAAAAAGATTGACTTCTGAAAAACAAACAGTCAAATAAGACCTCTATTTGAGTGCCCCTTGGCTTGCGTCCGTACGTCTTGGCAACAGTTTCATTCATCGTACCCCAGGAGCCGCCCATGCACACAATATCACTAGCTAGCATTCGCCGGAGCCGCAAGCTCTCACTTCTCCCTTCTTCTGTCTTGCTTCTTTTGGAAGTGGAATTTCTGGAATTTGGGTTAACATAATCCACTTTCCGGAGGTGTTCCATGTCTAAGAATCGAAGAAGTTTTACGGCACTACAGAAGGCTGACATCGTTCGTCGGCATTTGAAAGAC
>SYJV01000258.1 GCA_005798335.1 Planctomycetaceae bacterium
AAAGAACAAGTCGTTGCAGCGAAATCGTTTAACCCGCAGCCGCTAGGCGAGGATTGGGTTGAGTTTTCGAACTTTTTGCAAAGCCAAGCTCAACCCAATCCTCGCCTAGCGGCTGCGGGTTAAACGACGAAATGGCTAGGGCGAAAAGCCATGCCTTGCACACAAAATGGCGCTGTCCAATTAGATAATAGAAGAATAGCGAACGAATGGGGCTGTGGTTCTAATCTCCAGCGGTTTCCGATTTTTCCGTCGTAGTCTCGGTCAGCAGTTCTCCCAGTATTTGCGGGCAAGCTGCCTCCAGCATATCGAGCACTCGGTGAAATCCGTCTTCGCCACCGTAATACGGATCAGGCACCTCGCGGGGCCAACTTTGGTCCAGATAGTCGGCCAACATACGCAGATTGGTTACTGGTTCCGACTGCAGCAATAGAACCTCGCGATAGTTGTTTCGGTCCATGGCAACGATCAAGTCGAAATTACGTAGATCGCGTGGGCTGATTTGACGAGATCGACTGGTCAGGTCATAGCCGCGCTGCTGGGCCGCTTCGCGCATCCGCCGATCTGCAGGTTCCCCAATGTGATAACTGCTGGTTCCCGCGGAGTCCACTTTAACCATCTGCGATAAACCGCGATGAGCCACCAAATGCTGCATTACGCCTTCCGCGGCCGGCGATCGGCATATGTTGCCCAGACAAACAAAGAGAAGACTCTTCTGCTGCATGTTCCGCCCAGCCCAGCCAAATTTTCAGAACCCAGGATTTGCCTTGATGTAAGTTCTAACCGATCAGCAACCAATTCTTGGGATTCTCATACAGCAATCGTTGGCGCGTTTCCAGGCTGGTGACGACATTTTCGGCCAACCACCGATCGGCATCGATCATTTTCGACGCTGCTCCGACAAAGTGTTGGCCATCGGGGCTGCGCGCACAACGATCTTCGCCGATCTTTACCAGGCGAGGGCCAAGTTGATATTCACCTGGCCCCAGTCCGGCGGCACTGATCGCATCGGAAACTACGGCTAAACGATCCAGAGGCACAATTGCCATGAGGTTCTCAACGAAAAAGTCAGGCAGATGCCAGCCATCCGCAATAAAGGTAAATCGCAATCGCTGGGCCATGCTCAGCGCCCGCTGGATGATATTATCGTGTCGGTGGACCTGCATGGGACAAGCGTTACCGATGTGCGTAAACAACGACAATCCATTTTCGATACAGCGATTGAGTTCATCCAAGGAAGCGTCGGTATGGCCCGCAGCCACGAGAATCTTGCGACTAGCGAGCTCGCGAGTCATGAGTGCATCACAGTCCACTTCCGGCGCCAACGTAACGTACTTGACCCATTTGCCGCCTGCCTCAAGCAACCGTTCCAGTTTGCGCATATCGCACGGCTGAACATCCTTGGCCGGATGTGCGCCGACGTAACCTGTCTTGTGGCTGAGAAAGGGGCCTTCGATATGCATGCCCTTGAAAACGTCACCGGCTCGCTGGTCCGATTCAATTGCCTGTCGCACAATATGGATGCAATGGCACATCGAATCCACCGGCCCAGTAATGAAAGTCGCCAATGCCGATTCGACACCATCGGAGCGCATTGACGCAGCCGCTTTGCAAACTCCCTCGACGGTCACGTCGGTGTCGTTGAAATCGACCCCCATGTAGCCATTGATCTGCAAGTCGACGTATTTACCAACCAGTTGTCCCGCCATGCTTTGCTCTCAGTTATGGTTACTGCAACAATTCCGATCGCCACCACACTGGCCCGATGCTTAACAAGTTCCAATTAATTGGCGGCTCCCCGTCCCAAATAGTGTCTCAGCCTTTTCGCGAAGTGGCAATGGCTCAACAAGCAAGGTCCAATGTTCATTCTCGCGATTGACCTGCATGCCACTGCATTCATTCAACCGATCGAGCAATCGAACGCGTGTTACGGTTCTTCGAATTGGCTACAATGGTTCCGAGATTAAGAACGAGCAGTTTTTCGATTCAGGAATTCATTCGATTCAGGAAATTAACAGGTGTGGCTACAGGTTCTCCCCAAGATAATTACGGGATTGATATTTGCATTGATCGGTTTCAGCCCAGGTAGTTCTGGCTGGTCACAAACTAGGCCGAATATTGTGCTGCTGATGGCTGATGACATGGGATGGGGTGAAACGAGCTATCGTCAGCATCCAATTCTGCGAACTCCCAACTTGGATGCAATGGCTGCGGCTGGTTTGAGATTGGACAGATTCTACGCAGGAGCACCGAACTGTTCCCCGACGCGATCGACGGTCATGACCGGTCGATCCAACGATCGAGTCGGAGTGTACAATCATGGCTACGCACTGCATCGGCAAGAAAAGACGATCGCGCAGGGCCTCAAAGGCGCTGGTTACATTACCGCGCATTTTGGTAAGTGGCACTTAAACGGTTACTCTGGAGTCGGAGCGCCGATCTTGGCCACGGACGATCACAAGCCCAGTGACTTTGGATTCGACCAGTGGTTGTCAGTGACCAATTTCTTTGACCGCAATCCGCTGATGAGCCGTCAGGGGAAGTTCGAAGAGTTCCAAGGCGATTCGTCCGAAATTATCGTGGATGAAGCTTGCAAGTTTCTGGACAGCAATCGATCCAGCGGGCGCCCCATGTTGGCCGTCGTCTGGTTTGGTTCACCTCACAGTCCCTTTGTGGCTACCCAAGCGGACAAAGCAAGTTTCACTTCACTCGATGCTCAATCTCAAGAGCATTATGGCGAGCTGGTCGCCCTGGATCGCAGCATCGGTGCACTGCGTCGGCGCTTGCGCGAAATGGAAATTGCCGACAACACACTTCTCATGTTTTGCAGCGACAATGGCGGATTGCCGGAAGTAACTCCAGGAACTGTCGGTGGCCTGCGAGGTTTTAAAAACACTTTGTACGAAGGTGGATTGCGCGTCCCGGCAATAATTGAGTGGCCAGCCGTGATCAAACAGCCTCGAGTATCCAACTTTCCCGCTGGTACCATCGACATCTTTCCAACCGTGGCCGAAATCGTTGGTTTGTCGGATAAAGCGTTTGTGCAACCGATCGACGGAATCAGTATACTCGCCTTGCTGACCGCCGAAGTCGCACAGCGCGATAAACCGCTCCCCTTTCGCCATCAAGGTCGTGCGGCGCTAGTCGACAACGATTACAAAATCATCTGCTTGGACCTCAAGAAAGATGTCTACGAATTGTACAATCTGCGCAGCGATCCGCAGGAATCTCAAAACATCGCCTCGCAACAGCCCGCCATTCTCCAGCGCCTGCGCGATCAGTTGCTTGCCTGGAATCAGTCGGTAGAAAATAGCGTTGCCGGCAAAGACTATGTTGAAGGTCGCGTGCGGGATGGCGAACCGGGGACGCGACGGTGGAACGATGCTCCTGAGTACCAACCGTTTCTCGCCGAACTGTACCAGCGGCCTGAGTATCGTCCAGTACCTGCCGGGGGCGCGAAGAAGAATTTGAATCTCAAGAACAGTAACGCGAAAAAGAAATCCAAATCATCATGAAACTTCAATCCCGTATCGCTAGTCACTGCCTGATCGTTATCGCCGTTGCTCTTAGGTGCGCACCGGTCGCGGCAGGCCAGTCGAGCACCAGTGGGAAGCGTCCTAACATCTTGTTCATCGTCGTCGACGACCAATCGCCTTTCGATTTGAAGATTTACAATCCTGCTTCGAAGTTACAAACGCCGAATATCGATCGATTGGCTGCTGAGGGTATGACGTTTGACGGTGCCTACCACATGGGATCGTTCAGCGGTGCTGTCTGCACGCCCAGCCGACACATGATGATGTGCGGCAGGACTCTTTGGCATTTGCCAATCGCTCCTGCTGCCTTGACCAACGGGCTCTGTCCACCTGACCTAGATCAGCAGACGACGCCGGCCGTATTCAATCGAGCTGGCTTCGACACAATGCGCACGTGCAAAATGGGTAACAGCTACGAAGCAGCCAATAGGCTGTTTACCGTGCGCCGCGATGCGACCAAGCGAGGTGGAACGGACGAAACCGGTAGCCCGTGGCACGCGCAGCAAGTATTGGATTATCTCAGCGAGCGTGAGGCGCGCCATGACTCAGATCCGTTCATGATTCACTTCGGTTTTTCACATCCACACGATACTCGGGATGGAACGCCCGAATTGCTGGCCAAGTATGGTGCCGTGAACCATACCGACATGGATTCTCTCCCGCCAGCCAATTCGCAAGCACCCCAGTTGCCAATCAACTACCTGCCGGAGCACCCATTTCATCACGGGCATCCAGGATTGCGAGACGAGACCACCGTCAGAGGCGTGTGGCAGCGCCGCGACGAACGAACTATCCGCAACGAAATCGGACGACAATTCGCGTGCAGTGAGAATATCGATATGCAGATCGGTAAAGTGCTCGACAAACTTCGATCAATGGGCGAGTTAGATAAAACGTATATCTTCTATACTGCCGATCATGGCATGGCCATCGGTCGACATGGGTTGCAGGGTAAACAGAATTTGTACGAACACACCTGGCGAGTTCCTTTGGTCGTCAAGGGACCTGGGATTCAACCAGGTTCGCGCGTACAGGGCAATGTCTATTTGCTGGACGTGCTCAGCACGCTGTGCGATCTGACGGGCGTCCAAGCACCACAGACTAACCAAGGATCGAGCTTTAAAGCTGTGCTGATGGGAGAAAGGAAAGTAACTCGCGATGTACTCTATGGCGCCTATTGTGGCGGCACCAAGCCAGGCATGCGCTGCGTTCGGAAAGGCGACTGGAAACTTGTCAAGTTTGATTGCTTGGACGGTCAAGTACGGCAGACTCAATTGTTCAACCTCGCCGAGAATCCCGACGAATTCCTCGAGCAGCATCATGCTGCGGCGAATATAGCGCTCACTGGTCATCGACCCAAGGCGGGCCAAGTCAACTTGGCAGGTGATCCTCGCTACGCCGATAAACTGCAAGAAATGGAAGCCATCTTATTAACCGAAATGCGTCGATTGAACGATCCCTATCGACTTTGGAATCAACCCGATGATGGTCTCGAGCCTCCCCCAGAAAACGCACGTCCAGCGAAGCCCAAAAAGCGCAAGAACTCCAAATAGAACCACGCCAGAGCATCAACACATCGACGGAACAGCCACCTTCAAACTTGACGCTGGTTGTAATCATGCGTATGTTTAAGTTATGAATCGACTACGACTAATCTCCGTTATGCTGAGTTGTGTGGTGCTGGCTCTTCCAGTATCAGCCGTTACTCGATGTTGCTGTACGGCTCGCAGTCAAGTTGACAACTCGGACCGCTCGATCCAATCCGAGCATCGTCAATGTTGCCAATCATCGGTAAAGGTCGACGATTGTTGCGTTCGAAATAAGGCGGTAGGTTGGGATACGGCATGCAATTGTTCGGTCTGTTTGTCAGCGTGGGTGTTCTTGCCCACTAGCGTAAAGACTTGGACCACGTATTTGCTAGCCTCGAACTTGCCGGCCGACGAGTACTTGGCGCCGTTTCTTTCGATCTCACTGTCAAGCCGACTAGATCGGCCGGCCATCACTCACAATCAGAGTCAAGCCATGTTGTGCGTGTGGCGAAATTGATCTTCGCGCTGAATTTTGTGTCTTGTTAAATCACATTTTCAGTTAGGAGATTTTGTTATGTTCAAACGAGTGTTCTAGGGTCTTTCCCTGTTAGGGGCAGTTGCTATAGCACCATTTACGTTGGGTGCGTTCGGCGATTCGGCAGCACCGTGCGCGTGCTGTGGTCCCGCCTGCCTCTGTTCGAATTGTGTTTGCGAAGCCAGCGGCTGCGCCTGCGATGCGGGAGGAGCTTGTGCATGCGAGTTCGCATGCTGCAAGTCGTGCTGTAGCAAGTAGAGTTTGGGGTTAGAAAAAGACGAAATGTCGCGGCCGTCCAAGTGTTATACTTGGACGGCCGTTTCTTGTTGCGCGATTGTGTCTTCCGCTACCTGCAAACATTTCCCGAGATGCAACTTAATCAGGTCACTGTCCCGGCGATCGATGTCGACGCGTCAGTCAAGTTCTATTGCGGGCTTGGGCTTCGGCTGATCGTCAGCGCGTTGCCGCGTTATGCGCGTTTTGAATGCCCAGACGGTGGTTCGACGTTTTCCATCCATCAAGTTGAATCGCTGGACCCACAGTCGCAGGTAGTTGTTTACTTTGAATGCAATGAACTCGATGCAAAGGTCCAGTGTCTTCAGGCGGCAGGCTATGTGTTCGATCAAGCGCCACGGAACGAGATTTGGCTTTGGCGCGAGGCCCGCCTGCGCGATCCTGCAAACAACACAATTTGTTTGTACTGGGCCGGTGAGAATCGACGTTTTCCACCTTGGCGCATTGTTCCATGATGCAAGTCGCGTGTTCATCGTTGACCGCTGATTTGCGCGCTGCCGATGGGAGAGAGGCTGGGCCAATAGGAGAGCATGTAGGTATTGCGTCCGTCGACAATATCAATGCGGCTCGAAGTTGGCGATGAAACGCGACCGGCGATAGCAGGGCTGAGCTGGATGTCGTGTTTGCCGGCCGGCAATTCGACGCGCGAAATTTGTATTTCTCGCGGCAATAAGCCCCAACACCGCGTGTCGGCGGACTCGGTCGCTTCCCAAGCCACGCCGGCAGCATCCATCGCTAGCGACGCCAGCGGTGCGGACGCGTTGAGTTGATCTTTGGCGACGTATATCGCGCTTTTCTTGACGACGCGACGGGCGACCGCGCGTGCCATGATTTCAGGAACTTTGGCTTCAAAAGTTTGTGCAGCCAGCAATTGAACGTCTGTCAATGGCTGCGTGTAGCCCATGGTTTGACCGTCGACATTGACTTGCAAGCAATCGAACGGCTTGACGGGACTAACGATGCGAGGAATCTTGATGGGTGCGAGAGTCGGCGGCACGGAGTACTTGCCGACGGCCGAGACGATTCGATCAGCGATGAGTAGAGCATCGCTGGTCGCCTGTTCGGCAACTTCGACTTTATGTGGACCGCGTCCGACCAAAGAGAAAATATAGAGCACTCCGTTGCCTGGCGCACTATGCACTCCATGGCTCACGCGCTCGATGTCGTGATTCACAAAGCTGTCTGCCGGGAGCATTTCGGCGGTCGATTGGTAGGCGCGCAAGGCGTCATCGTAATTAGCATGAGTTGCTTCGCGTAAAACGCCGCGCAAATAAAACGCGATAGGTGGCGGACGGTAAGCATGCCGAGCGGATTCGCCCCAGCGACCATCGGCTCGCTGTTGAAGCTGTTCGTGTTTGGATAATATCTGCAAAGTATAACTCTCAGCGTCAACACCATCTTTCATCAAGCTGGCCAGAGTTAGAAAGACTCGCACAAGCAGTTTTTCGTAATCCTCGCCGTGGTAGGCGCGGCGTTGGTCGTCGGTGATCATGGCGGTGACCGATTCGCTCGCGCTCGCCTGTTCGTCGTGATCCCACTTGTCGCGGACTTTGCGCAGACGCTGCTGGCAAGTTTCTGGATCTCCACGCAACAGATCCACCATGGCCAAATCCAGCTCGATCACGGTTGCGTCACTGCGACGCTTGCTCGACAGTTTGTCGAGCTTGGAGTGAGCGGATGCGAGCTGATTATCGTAAAACAGCTCTCTGGGTTCGCGAAGCGTGTGAGCATGCGTCGAACAGCCAGCCAGCAACAATAGCGCAGCAAACCAGTAACTGTGTGACCGGCAACTCATTTCCATGCTTTAAGCGGATTGTAGTTGAGCGCTTTGCCGAGATAAGTTTGGTGGTATCCCTTGCGGATGGAAGCTTGTTCTTTGGTAAACGTGCCAGAGCGAGTATCGATCAGCTCGAGAGTTAGCAAATAATCGCGTTGCGTGGAACTGTTGCGTTCGGTTGTCCCGGATGTCAATGTGGCGTAGAGCAAGTAATCCACCGGTTGGCCATCGCGCTGCAATACCGATGTAAACAGTCGCATGTTGTCGGGTACCAACAGCGAATCGGGGCGCAGGCGCGTCTCTTGCAATGCGGCATCTACCATGCGCCGACTGAGCGCTTTGAACGATTCCGAGCGGTTGATTTGCGTGTCGATCTGTTGGTAGATCTGGTCCTTGAAATCGCCAAGTTCTTCGGCGCTCTTGTTCTCGACACCGACAAAACAGACTGTACGGCAAGCGGGCAAGCCATCGGGGCCCAGCATGGCCGGATGGGCAGTGACCATCTGAGTGCCCAGCAATCGCGAGACCGATTCATCGATCAGCGGGTTATAAACTTCGGCGCCAGCAGTGTGGCTGCCGACAATGTCCGGTTGATTGTTTTTGATCAAATGGCCGTATTGATAGCCTCGACAACCGCTCGCCAACAACGCCAGACATGCTAGCAAACACAGGCGATTCCATTGACTGCATTCCATTGCGATTTCTCCTGGAGAGTAGAGCAATTGTCCTCAATTGCTTGCAATAGGGCGAGCGGCAGATGGTAATTTACCAATAC
>SYJV01000259.1 GCA_005798335.1 Planctomycetaceae bacterium
GGGTTACCGCAACGCATTCGCTGCGGTATCACGCGCATTACCATACTCGCGGCTATGGTCACATTTACCAATCGCGTTACAAAAGCTTTCCCGTTCAAGACGATGCCCATTTCTACGTTCTCTGTCGGTACGTTGAGCGCAATCCGCTTCGAGCAAACCTGGTTACCAAAGCTGAGCTTTGGCCCTACGGTTCGCTTTACCGATGGAATCAATCGACCGAACCCATTCCCAAGCTCCTGACAGGTTGGCCGTTGCCAAGGCTTCCCGGATGGATCGATCGAGTCAACGCACCACTGAACGAAAGAGAGTTGGAAGCATTGCGGACTTGCGTCAATCGAGGGAGGCCGTATGGTGACGAGAGATGGACAGAAAAGGTTGCGGAACAACACGGCGTCTTGCATACTCTCCGCCCAATTGGCCGCCCGAAAAAGCTTGAAATGAGCAAAAGGTGACGCATATTACCCCCGTCCCCTTTTGTTTAGGCGTCCCCTTTTGTTTAGGTTGGTCGTACCATGGCCAGTTGTCGCGCAGCGCTCGCGTCGAGAGCTTCGCCATACAACCTCACGTCCCGGATATTACCAAAGAAATGGGCGCTTGGTCCCAACCCAATGCGCAGGGGTGATTCGTTGGTAAGATCAAACGACGTGGAGGAAGCGGACGAAGTTGAGCTCAATTGGCCGTCGATGTAAAGTTCCAATCGTTCTCCTCGGCGCACGGCGGTCACGTGGCTCCAGTTTGAGCCGATATCGCGGTCGTGAGCGACAGATTGTCCAGCCTCGAAAGAAAAAACTCGACCTCGCAGATCTGGCGGTGCGTCCAAGATGGAGCTGGTATAACTGCCAAGACTGGCAAAGAGTCGGCCGCCAAACGACGTGAGGCTCGTGACTCTTCCCCAGTGTTTCGGATCTGCGGCATCATCGGGGCAAAAGCGTCGCAATAGCGTCCAATTGGCTCCACCGTCGAAACGGTAGACTTCTCCGCGTGGAATGGTGCCAGCGTAAAGCGTTCCGTTGTAAACGTGCAGTGCATTGCTTTCTGTGCTCTCACCCAATCGACCTCGCGCCGCCCAATGGCCGTCCGATTCCAACGCCCACACTTTTCCCTTCGGCCACGTTGTCGCGTGCAATTGGCCTTGATAGGTATGCAACGCATGGATTTGATCTTCGCGATCATCGGGTGCCATGGGATTGCCAGCGCTGGACCACTTCTGACCATCGAAGGAAAACACTTCGGCTTTTCTGAATACTCCATCGACGCGATCGCCAAACTCACCTACGTAGAGAATGCCATCGTGAACCGCCATAGGGTGGACCAAACTGCGAAACTTTCTGCTCAACGACCAACTACGGTCGCCATTGTAGACCCAACATCCAAAATCATCTCCTACCACAAACAATTGTCCTCGATAGGACGCCATTCCGAACAGACGTTTGCAGTTCCCTGGTTGGCCACAATCTTCCCACTCCGAACCGCCGACATAGCGGTAAACTCGCGACAGATCGACGTCATCTTTGCTAACTCGCGTCCAGTCGTAATTCCAAGTGGCTGCGAAGAGACTGCCATCGTGGACGACCAGTGGCCCGACGCCCCGCGCTTTGCGATCACCGACTTGCCCGCAATCCATCCACTCTTGCCCTCCCGCATAACGATAAACTCGACGCCAATTTTTTTCCGTTTGGGCATCACTTGTGGCGGCATAGAGATTGCCGTCAAAAACCGTTAGCGAATTGCTCACGTAGCTGCTGGTCGGGTTCGGACGCCCGCAATCAGTCCACGTCCCTGTCGAGGCTTGATCGATTCCAAATTGCAAGCTGCGCTGCGAACCGTGTGAATTGTATCCTCCGGAACTACCCTTGATGCATAAAGTAAAACCCGTCCGAGATGTCGCATCCCACTTGCTAATGACGTCGCCAACAACGTCCGTCGCCGCTTCTCCCGACTTGACCCAAACGGCAATGGTAAAGTCTGATTTGCGGAGGATGAGTGACGGACTATGCGGAATCTCCACGTAATTCGAACGGCCATCGAACCTGCCGTTGACGATGGCGGACCCGTTGGGCGCTGCGAACCCATGCAGCACTCCATGGTGGCCGTTACCTGAACTGTCCCTTGCGTCCTCAATCAAGGCCCAGTGTCCAAGCAACTTTTGTTCGAAAGCGGCTCTTGCTGAGCCTTCTGATATAAGTGTGCCTCCGACGGCCGCTCCAACAAAAACCTGGAGCGCCTCACGACGCGAATAGCTCAAATGAGAAGAAGGTCCCTTTTCTTTCGACATGTCTTGACTCTCAATAATGGGGAGGTAATCGCTATCGGGCCAATTAATACCGTCAATACCGTGAGCGACGGTTCGGGCTGAGCCCAGGTTGGCTGTTCCGAAACTTAATCGTACTCATGGGGCTCAATGATAACAGCGTAGGTGTTCACAGTTGGGACTCATACTTTTCCGGTTCAATCCACATTAATGCCGCAGCGCCGATCACGCCAGCAGGGTTTGTTAAAGTCGCGGGTACAACCAGCTCGCGTCGAAACGGGATCAGAACGGCTGTTCGCAGAATCTGGTTGATTCTGTCAGCAAAGATGTCAAAGTGCGTTTCCATCATCCCACCTCCCAGTATGAGCCGATCTGGGGCGAGTAAATGAAAGATAGTCCACGCGGCGATTCCAGTAGCTTCAGTGGCCGCATCGACGATGCGCGCGGCTTCCGAATCGCCTTGGTTGGCGGCTTCAAAAACCGCTGTCGTGGTTTCGAAGCCTAGAGACTTTCCGGCCTTTGCAATTGATGCGCCGCCAGCTCGCGATTCAAGACAGCCTCGCATCCCGCATTCACACATTTCTCCGCCCCTCGCGACGGCCATATGCCCGAACTCAGCATGGCATCGATTGAGACCGCGTACGATGTGACCGTTCCTGATGATCGACGATCCGACTCCGGTACCAAAAGTAAGCATGACCACTTGCGGTGAGCCTTGACCAGCGCCAAATAAACATTCGCCAAGCGCCGCTGTGTCTGCATCATTCTCCAATCGCACTGGCAACGAAGTGCGTTCGTGCAGAGCATCCACTAAATTGCAACCTTCCCACGTGGGTAAGGTCTGTGAGTTGTGTATCGTTCCGCGAGCCGAATCTACTGGACCGGTACAGCCGACTCCGATGCCCTCCAGCTCTGTCCAGTTCAACTGTGACTCAGTCATGATCTCATCCACCGCAGCCACCATTCGGTGCACTCCATTTGCGAAGCCTAAGTTCGCATGCGTGGATAATCGGCGATGGAGGATGATAGCTCCCGACGAATCGACTAGCGCGATGGATATCTTCGTACCACCAATATCAATTCCAATTGCTTTCTTCAAACTCACACTCCAGCCACTATTGAATTTCCGGGAATAACTTGTTGGCCCAACCGTTTTGAACTATGGTACGCGGTTTAACGGTCGAGTAGCTTCTTATGGACTGACTTCCGTGACCATTCGCAAATTTACCGAAATTCAAACCGTGCTAGGACGCGTGGCTGCAAAAGACCTTGGTGCCACGGACGCTCACACGCATCTGGCCCGAACTGGTGGTCCATTAGTCGATGGCAATAGCGATTTTCGAATCGACGATGTTGCTTTGATCGCAGAAGAACTTGGCTCGTATCGGGCTGCCGGTGGGCTGGCTGTCGTCGACATGACCCCTTCGGTACCGGGCCGCAACGTTGAGATGTTGGCAGAGTTATCACGGCAAAGTGGAATTCATGTCATCGCTTCGACGGGCTTTGTAGAATGGGCCATGTACCCCAAGACATTAGATTGGCTGCGCGGCGCTTCCGAAGAACAAATTGCGCAACTGATGGTCGACGAACTCACACTCGGCTGCGACCGGAACAACTACAGCAGTCCATTGGTTAACCGTACGACAAGCAGAGCGGGGGTGATCAAGATCGCCACGGGTTATCAGGTGATCACTCAGCTCCAAGAAAAGTTGATCTCTGCCGCAGCGCAGGCGCATCAGCTTACAGGTGCACCGATTTCGGCGCATACAGAATCAGGAACGTGTGTTATTGAGCTGGCTGAAATGTTGGTTGCTCGGAAAGTTCCGCCTCAATCGATTCTCGTCGCTCACACTTTTCTCAATCCTGACCCCGGGTACCAGCGCGAAATGGCGCAAATGGGTATTTACTTGATCCAAGACGGACCCGGCCGGATCAAGTACTTACCAGAGTCGAACTCGATCGAACAAATTCGTAGATTTCTGGAGGAAGGGTTTGAGGATCAGCTACTGTTGGCTGGTGATCATTCACGTCGCTCTTACTTTCGCTCCTTCGGGGGCGGCCCTGGTTTCGACTACATTCTGTCTAACTTTGTGCCTCGCTTACATCGCTGTGGCATTTCTCCGGCAGCCACTGAAAAAATGCTTGTGCAAAACCCAGCATCGGCATTTTCGCTATCGCCAACCTAATCCAGTGTATAACCAAGCGGAGGGCCAAATTGGATCAAAACTATCTCGCCTATGTCCGTCGCTTTTGAATCGAGTGCGATCTAGTCAAGTTTCCATGGGGCACGCATTGGCCGCGAAAGCATTGCATTGGCCTCGCTGTCACCCGCAAATTCCTCCGTGATCGGATTCCAACTTAGGTTTCTACCAAGCTTCATCGCGATGTTACCGATATGCGCGATGGTTGCCGTTCGATGAGCTACTTCCACGGGCGCGATCGGTTGTGACAGTTTTTGGACAGAGTCGACAAAGTTGCGATGATGGTCTTGGCTTCGGTAAAGCCTGACGTCATTTGGCTTGAGTTGAACTGTTATCAACGATTGCGGTTCCGCGAGATGGATGCCACCGTCATCAATATGAATCTTGCCTTCCGAGCCTTCGAATAGTGTTCCGTGTGCTTTCTCGCTGGAAATGATCAAACGAACTCCGTCGGCGTAGCGGCAAGAAACCTCGTATTGCGTGGCCGTGTCAAACAAGCCATCGGTTGGAAAATTTCCTTTGCCTTCGTATTCAATCGGCCCTGACAGTTCCGATCCGTGCCCCCATTGGGCAATATCGATATAGTGGGCACCATGGTCGGTGATCTCACCACCGGAGTAGTCAAAAATGAATCGAAACGTGCCATGGCAACGACGTTCCGTGTAGGGTTGGATTGGCGCTGGCCCCAACCAGCGGTCGTAGTCGAAGCCTGTCGGGATCGGCATCTCAGGCGGCTTAGGCAGCGTCTTGCCTCGAGGCGTTCCTACATGGATTGTGCGCAGTTGGCCCAGATACCCGTTTCGAACAAGTTCGCAAGCGAAACGCGTTGCGTCGCTCGAGCGCAACTGCGTGCCCGCCTGAAAAATCACCCCGTGTTGTTCTACGGCCTTACTCATCGCGCGACCTTCACTGACAGTTAAGCTGATCGGCTTTTCGCAGTAGATGTGCTTTTTCGCTTTTGCCGCAGCGATGGCGGGCAGCGCGTGCCAGTGGTCAGGCGTGGAAATCACGACGGCGTCGACATCTGTACGCGCAAGTACTTCTCGAAAATCACCATGGGCCGCACACCAAGTCGAACTGGAGCTACGTTTTGTTTCGGAGTAATACGAATCCACGACTGTCCGCGCCCGATTTCGCCGCGTTTCATCAACATCGCAAACTGCCGTGATTTGCACATCGTGAAATTTCAACATTGATCGAAGGTTCACCATACCAAAACCACCGACGCCGATAATGCCAATCTGTAGACGATCGGAGGGTTGAGTCGGTGAGTCCTGCGCCCAAACTTGGGCTTTGCGTCCGCAAGTCGCAACGCCTATCGCAGCAGAGGATTGCAGTAACTGCCGTCTGCTAAGTCCCTTGTTCCTAATCATTAGCAGTTCCCCTCCTTTTGCATTTCGGAACGTCGTGATTCACATCGCGGTGGTTGTATGTTAGCATTGGCCGCGGTTTTCCGCATCAACCGAAACGGATCGAAACTATTAATAGAACTATGCTCTATGGATCCGCAGGAATCTAAATTTCCAAGCACACATTCCAATGCTCCGTTTGATTTTCGCGGACGCAACGTGCTGATAACTGGGGCGGGTCGAGGCATCGGACAGCATTTGGCGCAGCAGTTTTGTCGTCTGGGAGCCACCGTCTTCGTCAACGACTTTCATGATTCGCGAGCCACAGAAGTTGTCGACGAACTTCAATCTTTCGGCTTTCATCCAGTGGCTATGCCGGCTGACATCACCGATGTACGACAAGTCCAACGATTGTTTGGCGACATTCATAATCAATGCGGCGGGCTAGACATCTTTGTCAACAGCGCCGGGTTTGCTCAACGAGTACCATTGCTGGAAGTCACAGAGGAGTATTGGGATCAGATGCAGAACGTCAATTTGAAAGGGCCATTTTTCTGCTTACAAGCAGCGGCAAGTCAAATGATGGCTCGAGGTGGCGGACGCATTGTGTTGTTGGGCTCGATCGGCGGTCAATCGGCTCAGCGAAATCTCGCGGCCTACGGTGCAGCCAAAGCAGGGCTGAGTATGCTTGCCAAATCCGCAGCGGTGGACCTGGCGCCTCATGGGATCACTGTTAACGTGGCTGCGCCGGGTGCCGTGGAAGGACCGTGGAACGATCAATTTTTTAGTGATCCGTTGTATCGCGCGCGTTGGGAGCAAACTGTTCCCGCAAGGCGAATGGCGACTAACGAAGATGTGGCTGCTGCCGTTCTTTTCTTCGCGTCCATGGGGGCAGGCTACATTACTGGTCAGACGCTGTTCGTGGATGGTGGCAAGTTGGCTTATCTGCCTTCCGTGCCGTCCACGGAATCGGACAACGTACGATCGAACGGACCGACGCCATGAAGCTCTCCTCACCAATCGTCGATCTGCGCAGCGATGCATGCTCGTTGCCGACAGATGCGATGCGTCACGCCATGGCTGCGGCGGATTGTGGCAACGATGATTTCTATGAGGATTCAACGATCCAAGAACTGGAACGAGAAGCCGCAGCGCTGCTTGGCAAACAGCAGGCGTTGTTTGTGCAAAGTGGCACCATGGCCAACATGATTGCCGTTATGGCCCGAGTAGAGCCAGGTCAATGCGTGCTGACTTCGCGACGTTTTCACGTCTTCGACTACGAAGAGGCAGCAATGCGGCGAGTGGCTCAATGCGATTTTCGGTTTGTGGAAGATCGTACAACTGGATGCCAAACGGAACTGTTGTGGGACGAGCTTGCGGAGTCGGAGTGGTCCCTTGTTCCGTTGCTCAGTTTGGAAAACTCCATCAATCGGCTCGGAGGAACTTTGCTGAACTGTGATCAACTGCAGCGAGGCAGAGAATGGGCAACGCAACGTGGAATGGAGATCCATTTGGATGGCGCTCGATTGTTAAATGCCGCCGTGGCGCTGGATGTGGAGCCGAGTCAGTTGGCAGCCTTTGCCGACTCGGTCTCGATGGTTTTTACCAAAGCCCTGTCGGCGCCGGCAGGAGCTATTTTGGCTGGCGACTCAGAGCTGGTATCTCGAGCTAGACGCTTTCGCTGGATGTTGGGAGGAGGGTGGAAGCAAGGCGGGGCCATCGCGGCCGCCTGCCTGGTAGGATTACGTACTCTTAGATCGCGCATTCCCGAAGATCATGTCGCCGCCAGACGCTTGGCTGAAGGGCTGAATAGTATTCATGGCCTGTCAGTAGATGTCTCGCGCGTAGCCACCAACATTGTCTTTTTCGGCGCTGTTGATCCGAGCATCGATCTGGCCCGGCTAACAGCCAACCTTGTAGAACAAGGGGTTCGAATCGGGCGATTCAAAGCCGATCGACGATCGCGGCTGGTGACGCACCGCAATATCTGCTTGTCGGACATCGACTGGTTTCTTGATCGAATCCGCAAAGCAGTGCAGGAAAGCCAAGGACAAAGATAGTCGGCTTTCGCTCCGCGAAAGGAAATGCTTTCGCGGAGCGAAAGCCGACACACCCTTTCGCGGAGCGAAAGGCGACACTCTTGCGAAAGGCGACACTCTTGCAGAGACAATTAAAGTAGTTGATTTCCAGCGACAGATGTTGCCTCGTCCCGTAGGCTGCGTCTAATGTGTGGGGACTGGTAAACTGCAACTGGTTGGAGGTACATCCATGATCAAAAGAGCGTTCGTCTGCTGTGGCTGCTGGCTGTTGGCAGCAACTTTGTATGGAAGCGATCCAGCCACCGTTTCAACTCTGCCTACCTTTCGTTTTGATCTTGGCGCAGAAAATTCGCCTGTAGCATTGGGTTATACCCAGGTCTCGCCAAAAACGATCTATTCAGCTCAACGAAAATTTGGCTGGCTCAATAGCTCCCCCGAAGCCTTCGATATCGCGAAGCCCATGGAGGATCCGAGTTGGTTACAGCCTTCCGGACAAGTTGTTCCAGAGAATTATTTGATCCACAAGGAGCACTCCGAGCTGACTCGCGATGGAGTATCTAGCAAACAGGATCTGGTTTTCCAAGTCGATGTGCCCAACGGATCGTACGATGTTGCGATAACGCTTGGGCGACTGGATCGACCCGTCTGCTCGCTGCAAGTGTTGATTAACGACAAATTGGAAGCCACCGACTTTGATGCTAAACACTGGGTGGAGCGCAAACGCCCGGATCGGCAATATGGGTTTCCACGAAGTCTGCGCAGAACCGTAACGGTTGAAAATGGGCGAATGCAGATCCGCGTGCGTGGCGAAGATTCGAGCTTTCGTCAGCGATTCAATTTTGAATACGACAAGGTTGGCCCCGGCAGCTATTTGGAAGGAACCTACTTCGGAGGTGTCTACCGAGCTGGGCGTCCTTTGGGGTTGGACATCTTTCATGAAGGTGCCAAGCCAAAGCGGGGCGATCTGAGTGGCTGGGGGCAACCCCCTTTTCATCAATGTCGAGTGTGGGCTTGGCAAGATATCGGTGGCCCCTTTACGGAAAACGCGATCTCGTCCATCGAAATCCATCCGCACCAAAAACGACCACTGTTCTGGGAAAAACAGTCTTTGACGACAACATCCGACAATCAATTTCTCAAGCAAGGTGTGGCTGCATTTCAAGCCAAGGATTGGCAGCACGCGGAACGGTTCTTTGATCAAGTGCAGGACAGTTATGGCCGCGCGCTTGCTTATTTGTGGCTTGCCGGGTGCCCTGAGTACGAACAAGAGCGACGCCTTCTCCCCAAAGCGATCGCGTTGCTGGAACAGGTTGTCAGCCAATCTCCTGAGGACTATCGGATGCGGGTCGATCTGGAAAATGCGAGACGTCTTGCGAGAGCGATTCATCGCTTCGATCATCGAGGCCAGTTGCAGCGATCGTACACGGAATTGATTTTGGCTGCGGGCGAAGTGAACTCGTTGCAGCCCGAGGATCCGCTGTATTACAAGAGTCGCATTTACGCAGGACGGGCCATGTACATGATTATCCCGCACCGCTGGACCTATGCGGCGGGAGTTGGTCGCCAATATTTCGAAGAGCTCGAGCGAGCCGGTTTCGCGGACAATCGTTTCGTGCGCTGGTTCCTCTACGATGAGTGGAAGCCCCAGGAGCCCGACTGGATATTTCCCGACTACTCGGCACAGCGACAGAACGCGCCTGCCTGGGCTGGAGCAGTCTACGAAGCTTTCAATCGCGAAATCGACTTAGGCCAGTGGTGGATTCGAAATCGACAAGAGCCCGATGGTTCGCTGGGAGGTGGCTGGGGTGATGACGTCGAGATCCTCAGAACTCTTGGTGCGTTCGCAAGCGTCTGCCCAGATGCGAGTCCCGAATTGATGCAAGGTATTCGCAAGCTCGTGGAAGGGGTTTGGAACTCTGGCTCCATCGATCGTGAGGCTGGCTACTTTGCGGAGGTCGATGACGCCGAACACGGCGGTGAGTGGACGGGCGATACATTGACTTCAATGACTCGCCTGGACTACGGCAATCCGAATTACGTGGAACGCGCGTTGAAGACAGGAAAGCTTATGCGCGATTTATGGATGGACCGAACGCCTGATGGACTTTTCATGATGCGTTCGAATTACTTGGGCGCAACGGGCGTCGGCTGGGAGGGAACACTCAATGATTCTCGAATCAATTTCCGTTGCGCTTCTCCTGCACGCAGCGTACTGCGATACAACCACTTGCCGGCCTTGCAGAAGCTCTATGTCGATTGGGCTAACACTTGGTGGGCCGCTTCCATGTCGAGCGATCGTGGCAAGCCGCAAGGAGTGATACCCGAAGAAATCGGCTACCCCAGCGGAATTATCGGTGGAAACAACTCACCAAGCTGGTTCGAGGCTGACCATCCGCCCAACACAGAAAATGGCGACTGGGGTGGTTCGGGCGGGTATCAAAACTACATCGTCGATCTATTTCTGTTGGCCCGAGAACTGACCGGCGATGACAAGTATTTGGAGCCTATGCGTCTGCAAGCCGAGTATGCAGAAAAGCACTTGCCCGCCAGCGTGCGAGAGTCGGTTTACTTTCGCGAAGGTCGCCTGCACCCATCGCTTTGGGAAACATTTGCACCCGGAAGCGCGCCGTGGATTGCAGCCAAACTAAGCACAGCGCCTCAGCAGTGGCGCACGATTCAAATGAACCTCCGACCCAAGCCGGCTGATTCGCAGCCAATGGCGGATCTTCTTGCGACCGCCGCCAAGGATGCAGAAGCAGAAATCGAAGGAGCTCGCCGTCGGTTGCCTCATTCGACAAGCGAAGCGATGGCCACCGACCGTGTCCATTTTCCCGGGATGAAGAATGCCGTGCGAATTATGACCGGGGCGGCAGAGCACGGTGAAGGGAGCCTGGTCAGCTACCGCGGCCTCGGACGTGAATTCGCTGCAGCGGTTTTGCGTGCTGATGCGACTCAGGTTCGAGTCGTCGTGTACAACTTCGATCGGCAGGAAAAGGCTGCGAGTCTCATTTCATGGACACTGCGTCCCGGTGATGAATTGGAATTCACCGCTGGACCTGACAACGACTCTGATACGCTCGCCGATAAGGTCACGCAGCGCGAAACATTGCGCATCGAGTCCTTTGCCCAGGAGATCCCGTTCCGCATTCCAGGCCGCACGCAACTGATCCTCGATGTAAGGCGAACCGTGCAAGGTCAAACCCCGCGATTGCTGCCAGATCTAGCAATTTCAGCGGACGATATTGTATTTCGAGGTGAATTTGGCAAGGTCGATGTGGCTGTCCATAACATTGGTGGCGCTGCGGTTGAAGATGGATCGGTTATCCTGTTGGATGACGCCCATCGAGAGCTTGGACGTCAAGCCATCCCGCATCTGCCTGCACCAGATTATTTGGAACCGCAAGTGGTACGGGTCGGCTTCCCAATCGACCTTAGTAAGTGGCTCGGTAAGAAAATCACCGTTCGTGTTGAGGCCAAAGCGGGAGCCAAAGAGATTACGTTGGTGAACAACCAAGCCACCGCAAATTGCCCACCCAAATTGCCGCCTCGCAAAATACACTCCCATCCATAGAGAAACACTAATGGAAAAACTGCGCTCGACTGCCGCAATTCGATTGGCGACGTGGTTTGCAATGTGCCTAACATGTGGTTCGGTTTTGAGCGGCGAGCTGAATTTGACCATCGAAGACGAGTACGGACGCGCGACGCCATGTCGTGTTTTGGTTAGCTCACCGTCAAAAAGCTTCATCCCTCAGGATGCCACCACGTTGACTCTTTTTCCGGATACGTGGTTCATGTCGCCCGGAGTTTCGCGACTAGAATTGCCCGATGGTCAGTACACGCTGCGCATTGAAAAGGGCTTGGAGTATCGACGTGTATTGCAATCGATTGAGATTGTTGGAACAAAAGAAAAGTCGGTGCGATTAGAGCGATGGGTCAACATGCGTGAGCGAGGATACGCATGTGGCGAGAACCATGTGCACATGGATTCTGTCAATCTCGCATCGATGCTAGCCGCAGAGGGTTTGGATTACGGATCATCGCTAACGTGGTGGCGCGGTCCCGATCCGGAACGACCGATTCCGCCAGGCGACGAGCCCGTTCGGCAGTTGGAGTTTGCGGGGCGTCGTGCACCGACCAGCATCTTCGACGCAGAGCTGGAATACGATTGGGGAGCGGCATACATCCAGAACATGCCACAGGCAATGCCGCTCAAGGCCGAGCCTGGCAGACCCAACATCGATTATCTGCGACTGGCCGTGGAGTCCGGCGCGACCGTTCATTATCAAGGAGGTTGGTCGCGAGAAGTCTTGTTGGATGCACTATCGGGATATGTTCACGTAGTCAACATCTGCAACAACAATTTTGGGTTGCATCGTTTTCAACCGCGTAGCCGTTACTCGAATCTTCTCGGCGTAGACGGATTTCCCGTCTACCCTGATACCGATATCGGGATGATGCAATTGAACATGGACACATACTATCGCTTGCTCAACTGTGGACTGCGACTGGCTGCCGGAGCTGGCACCGCATGTGGTGTCAAAAAAGCGCCCGTGGGGTACAACCGAAGTTATGTGCAAGTTCCGCAAAGAGCCTCGTTGAAGGAATTCAACGAGGCGTGGCAACAAGGTCGCAATTTTGTAACCAATGGTCCTATCTTGCTGTTGCAAACCGCGCGGGGCGATCGTCCGGGAACCACGGTTCCTTTAGTAGATCCAGCAAACTCAATTGAGTTACGAGTAGAGCTACTCAGCGACCAACCGTTGAAGACCTTCGAGATCATCGTCAATGGAAAAGTTGTTCACTCGAAATCGTCTATCGATGCTAAAGTTTTGTCCGAAGTTGTGACACTGAAACTTGAAGCCAGTAGTTGGGTAGCGGCGCGCTGTACAGCGACCGATGACTTTCTGTCTGCCGACCAACTTGCACGTTACGAAGACGACGGCAATCCAAAGGCTCCACTAGCGAAACCCTCTCGTCTCCGTTTTGCTCATACTTCACCGATCTATTTTCTTCAACCAGATCAACGCGAGGTGCTCAATCGACAGTCGATCGACGAGGGAATCAAGATGCTGGACGCGCTCGCGCGATTTGCTGAAAAAGCAGCCGATGCAAAGTATCGGCCCGATTTCCTGGTGAAAATCTCGCAAGCGAGAGACATACTTGTCCAAAAGTCGCCTTTTGCTCCGCAAAAGTAACCGCACGAAGACAGCAACGTGGCAACAGTGGGAAAAGATTCGTCGGCAAGTTCGGGGTTCGGTTGCATGCCTTCGCGTCCGATCGTGACTCCGTCTCCACCGAAACAAAGGTGTCAGGAGTCATTGATTGGCGAGTGCGTCTGTGTTAGTCTGCTCAAATGCCTAGACCAAAACGAGCCGACGAAGCCTACCGCCTTTACCACGCTCTGAACCGAGGGAACGCGAAGAGCGATATCTTCAAAAAGGATGCGGATTTCCATACTTTCGAGCGAATCCTCGCCGAAGGTTTAGAGCGATACCCTTGCCAAATTTTGGCTTACGAATTGATGTCCAATCACTGGCATTTTGTACTGCGACCGACCGAAGACGAGGGCATGAGCAACTTTTTGCGTTGGGTTACCTTGACGCATACGCAACGCTATCACGCCCACTACGGGACTTCCGGAGAAGGACATGTTTACCAAGGTCGCTTCAAGAGCTTTCCGATCCAAGACGATGAACATTTTTTTGTGGTTGCGCGGTATGTTGAGCGCAACGCACTGCGAGCCAACTTGGTCGATCGTGCCGAACAGTGGCGATGGGGTTCGCTCTACCGGTGGCTAACCACCCCTGAACCAGACCCTCGACTGCTTTCTGCATGGCCGCTTGCCCGTTTGCCTAACTGGGTGAACCGTGTCAATGAACCGCTTACAGAAAAGGAACTTGAGGCAGTACCTTGGAGTATCAAACGTGGAAGTCCATTTGGAAACGAAGCATGGGTTGAGTCCATTGCTCGCCGCTTCGGTCTCGAATCGACCTTACGACCACGCGGACGCCCTCAAGTACGCAACTTACCAAACAAAGACTCCTGACACCTTTGTTTGTTTCCTGACACCTTTGTTTGTTTCCTTTGTTTGTTTTCGGGTAGTTGCGCGAGCAGTAGGATGGTAAGTAGTGTCACTGTGTTTCATGTGTTTGGGTTCTTTCGTTCTCATCCGCTCATGTGGTTCCTACTGTAGTGGAATTCGCCCGAATTCCCGATGCACTCTGACTGGCCAGAAATCCTGTTGCAGTAGGACTGGCTAGAATACTGACGACTGCCTGTATTTTTCACTTCAACTCGAAATGGAAAGTAGCAAGACTCATGAAACCTCTCCTGCCCCTTATCACCATCTTGGTATTGACGTCGTTGAGCGTTGCTGAACGACAACGGGGACACCCACAAATCAAGCTGACAGAAACCATGCTGGCTATTGCAGCGAATGGATTCGTTACTTTTTTATAGAAACTGGATTGAATCACTGGGCGCATGTAAGGGCTATCCGTACCAAACAAAGACTCCTGACACCTTTGTTTGTTCTGACACCTTTGTTCGTTCCGACACCTTCTCCGGATTGGGCTCAAAATCAAAAGCAATCCACGCCTCAACCAGTAGTGGGTTCTCGTACTCTGGCATTGGTTACTCGATTTCAATTCCAAGAAAGTTATGGTCGGTCTCATACGCCCCCAAAGTCGACGCGTTAATTGAGGTTCCGTTTTTCATTTGTCAAACCCTCGAACGTTGCTTGGAAATCTTCTTCGCTTAATGCAGTGTCCCACAGTCCCATTTGCAAAGCGCCGTGACGGGTGATTCCCATGTATCGCAAACTAGAATCCTCGTAGCGGCGGAATTTCCAAACCGCATCATTCATCAAACCGCTATTAAAAACACCCAGACTGACAAGACGTTCAAAGTCACCTGTCGTCAAACCCGTTACGCGCTTGAACAGCTTCGGTTCAATCCTAGTGATTACGTCTTTCAATCTTTGCTCACGAAAATCGGTGAGGTACATAAACACCGGAACGCGTGCTGCAAATTTGATCAGCTTCTCCTGTACCTGCTTGCGTAAGCTCTTTCGCTCCTTCTCGGCTTCGGTCAGCTCTCGCTTCTTGTTACCATCGGGCTCTTCCCCTTCGCTTGCTTTGCGCTTCGCATCCTTGATCTGCTCAGAACGATTGATGATTGTTTCCAAGTCAGCATTGAGGTTCCTGAACCCCTCGATGGCTTGTAAAGCCTTCATAGCCTTCGGGTCGTTCATTAATCGTGTCAACGTACTGTCGTCGACATTGACTAATAAAACGCTTTCCCATCGCTTCGCTAACAAAGTCGCGCTGGTTCCACTCGTAGCAATGTCCAAAATTGCTGCTGCATCCAGTTGACGCATCGCACTGCCGTCATAAGCAAGAACCGGTAGGAATCCAACCAACTCCGTAACGCGTTGTTCTGGCGTTGTTTCATCGGTCGCCAGCCGAGAGCCGTAGTCTGCGATCTGTCGCAATGCACGATTGGGAGCGAAGTCGAACACATAGCACTCCGGCTTTACTATCACCGTCTTTTGGATTTCATCTCGTACGGTCCAGGGAGACTGCACTCGAAATGCAGCTTGGAAGTAGCTTTCGGGGCTTGATAGCTTGCGGAGCATTAACATGCCGGTCCATGGCCTGACGGTCACTCCAGTTGTGAGCTTACCGCATGAAAGTGTAATGGATTTGCTCTTCAACGGATCGTCCATCGCATCTAGCACAGGAGGTAGCGATGCCGCTCCGATACCAGCCTTCGGTCCAGCCGCCACCACAACGTTGAAGTCATTGTAAAAGACGTTGTTCTTCGCCTTTAGCAAGTTCGCCATCGCATGACAGGATGCGACACTGGGAAGAAACCAAAACGTATGATTGAGCACTCCCATTAATCGAGCATCAGAATACGGCAACGGTGGTTTATCCTTACCAAGTTTCAGGTCATCGACTGTTACCCCTTTATATGCCCCTCGAATTAAGTTCAGCCACTTCTGAACTTCAGATTCGTGTTCGAATCTCGCATCGTCGGCCTCGCCTTCAGCACGAAAGAACTCATTCAAGTCGAACTCGTTGAATTCTCCTTGCTCCGCAACCTGACGAATTTCGTCGGGCAGTGTGTAGGTCATCAACACCAATCTTGGCAGCTCGGCATACGGATTCGGGCCATCACCAGCCCAGTCGCGTTTAGCCCGCTGCTCGTCACTGTATGTCCAGTTGTAGATCTGCTCCTCGATAAATTCACCAGATCCAAGAGCGCGAAACGGGGTTCCTGACAAGTAAAGATAACCACCGGTTTGGATCGGTAGGATTGATTCATCAAAGGCCTTTTCATCTGCGGTCACTTCATCCGCCAGCTCTCCTTCGTCTTCTTCTTCCGCACCAAAGAGTCCCTTCGCGTTCTCACGCCAAGCGCCGTAATGATACTCGTCTAAAATGACACAGTCCCACGCCGTTTTATGAACCCACTCGTTCTTCGGCTTAATGGCACCGCTCTTGGTTCGCTGTAAAAAGTCTTGGAAACTGCCGAAACAAACGATCGTCTTCTTTTTACTAGCGGCTTCGTATGTCAATTCGGTATCGCGACTGATGAATTGCCAGCCCTCAAAGTCCACATGCTGATTCAAGTCATCCGCCCAAGCGTGTTTCACGACGGGTTTGAACGTGAGCACAAGGATTTTCTTCCATCCCATTCGCCTCGCAAGTTGGTAGCTAGCGAACGTTTTGCCAAAACGCATTTTGGCGTTCCACAGAAAGTGCGGTGCGCGCTTCGATCGCTCCAGCTTTGAACGCTTGAAATACTCACCAGTTAATGCGACCGCTTCTTCTTGCTCAGGGCGAAGGCCAAAGGTCTGTGTTCGATCTTCAACGTTCGAATCGCGGTTCATGACTGCGACAATAGCAGCCTTCACATCCTTGACCGTGCACTTAAACCACTCGTGCGTCGGGTTCTTAAATCCGCGAACTCGTAAATGGCGATGGATGTCATGATCCGTGAAACTCGTGCCATCGGGACGCATCGCAGATTCGATCAATTCGATTCGGTACGCATTAAGTCCGCCCGGCCATTGCTCAGCGATGCGATCTGATGCTTCGCGCTCGGTATAACCAACTTTGAGCAAACCAACGTGGTCTTGATGCGTACTCGCGAATGCATAAATGGTCGGTTTCGCCGCAGGTCGCGAAGGAAAAAAGCGACCATTGCCTATCGTTGAAGCATAGGGCAGTCGTTTCTCAGACACGTTCGTTGCCTCGTCTTGACGTGCATTCAATTCCTGGAGCTCTTTGGCGGACACTCGAACATTCTCGCCATTCTTTGAAAGGATGATGGCCGTATTGGTTTTGATCGCCTTGTCTCTGGCATATTGACTGCTTTGATTGAGCGCCTGCATCACTTGCTGAACTTCCGCATCCTCGGCGTGTTTTCGTTGTTTCTTGTTCATCGATTCGTCCCCTGATCTAAAAGGACAGGCGTATCCCCCGAGTTGTCGACTTTCATCCAAAGATCGACAGCGTGCTGGTAGACTCGGTCAAAATTTTGAAGCCCGGCTTGAAACCGACGGCGAATCACGTCTTCCGGGATATGGTGCCCACCTTGAGCGACCCGCTCTGCCACTCGAGCAATGGCCATCTCAACATTCGGAAGCGAAAGAAAATAAAGGCTTACGTGATAACCTGCTGTTCGCCAATCTCGAATTCGCTTGACATAACTTTTTCCGGATAGCGTTGTTTCCAATGCAAAGCTCTCTTGGCGGTGTACACAATCGTCCAGTTGTTCGAGCATCATGCGAGCGGCCTGTAAAGCGGCTGTTTGAGACGAGACTGATGACAAGGTTGCAGCAATGGCATCCGCGTTAAAGAAGTTCGCCCGCTCGCCATCGTTGAGTAGCGCATGTGCAAAGGTCGTCTTTCCTGCGCCGTTTGGACCTGCAATCATGATGACCTTTTTCTCACTCATAAAGATCCATAACGCGCATCACGACGCCGCCTGATCATTGCTCGGCGATTCGATCTGACGCTTCGCGCTCGGTATAACCAACTTTGAGCAAACCAACGTGGTCTTGGTGTGTACTTGCGAATGCGTAGATTTTCGGTGCGGCACTTGGACGTTTGGGGAAAAATGACTCATTCATCGGTCGCCTTTTCAGTCTCTCGACGATTGTTGGCGTTCATTGGCCTGACCACGGACTCGATCAAACTTATTTCCTTCTTGCTCAAACCGTATCGCTCGTAAAGAGCAAGATCCGTCCACTCCCGATCCAGCGGAACATCTGGAACAAAAGCGTAGACATCTTTCGTAGCGTCTTGTGTTACCTTGCGCAGAGATACGAGAAATCGAGCGAAACGGGTTCGAAGATATTCTGCGTAGTAATCGGCCTCGCGCTTTTTGCCAAAGATTCCGGCAACCAAATATGTCTCGGAGCAGGCGGACCTTGGAGCTGCGACGATGGGGTTGCTCACAAATTGTGTTTCAACAGCCGCGCTAGTTCCTTGGAGTCGTGTCAATAAAACCTTCCACTTGTCAATCCAATCTACGTTTACTTGAATCTTATCACGTTCGATCCAAGAAATCTTCTGTGATCCATACAACTGAATGGGTATTGCAAGTTTCGCTTTAGCGGCGACACCGTGGTAGTTTGTAGGAAAGCCAAATGGCTTTCGACTCGATATACGTTTATCTAAAGTTTGCTCTGGCTGATCATTTACTCGGTAACTGCGCACTTTCTCTAATATCGAGATCGCTTCATTCTGACGAAAGAAAATATCGTAAGCGCTTAAGCTTCTTTTGACCGGCTTCCCTAAAGTTTTTCCGTCCCACATGGTTTGCACTGTACAAAGGTCTGCATGGTCACGTTCCCAAAGAAAATAGGAGACCCCACCACGAATTTTCACTCCAGGAAAAACGTCGTAGAGTTTCGGGAAGTCGAAGATGCGCGAAATCCGACGATCGTTTAGCATCTCGTTTCGGAACTTGTCCAAGCCTTTCCCCCCGCCGA
>SYJV01000260.1 GCA_005798335.1 Planctomycetaceae bacterium
CTGAATCGAGTTGCTCGGCCACGACCATCGCAGCCGGATGGCGAGCAATCAAAACCCGGCTCAGGCGGGAGCGTAGCTTCACTTGCAAGAATCAAAATTGGCGGGACCGTCCGCCGCGCAGCACAGGCGGACGGGGGAACCGATTTTGTTCTTGCAAGTCCCGCCGCCGGGTTTACTCACGCCCATCCCGGCTGCGAATTGGCGTGGCGAAATTACTGCCACCAGAGAAGGCAAACACAGGCAACAAGTGTAGTTCACAATTGAACGCGAGAACTGCGGCGAGATTCGATGCAAGCAGTAGTACCCGGAATCATGCATTCCTTCGTCAACAGAGAAAGCGGTTACACGTTGAGTGAGAGTACTGAAGGATTCGAGCGTGGACTGGAGTCAGCGCGACCGGACTGAGTAAGTAGCATACTGCTTTAGCCGCCATTGTTCGTCTCGCTGATCTGCGAGGTACGCTGCGTTCTCAGTTGCGGTCAGGGGAATTCCACGCGACATGCGATCTCGTGCGACGCTGGCAATCAACGAGGTCCACAATGAGCGTTCAACGCCTTCTGGTGGATTGGGAATGCGCGTTGGATCAATAGTCATGTTGCCTCCTGCGTAAGCTGATCATCGCGAGCACTCTAATTCACGTTGTGAATTGTGCAATCACTTTTTGGCGGTACCAGAATTCGTGGTCACTGATGGGTTTGCCGCAAAGGAAAAACATGCGTTAGAAACAGGTGTTGCAATCCAAGCGTGCGACGCAAGCGTCAAAGCGGTCAATCAAACCTATGGGAAAACTGAAGTCAATCTCGTTCATGTGCGAATCGTGGGTATGTTGAAGTGATGAGCAAGATCATCTTATCCACTTTCCGATTGCTGCATCTAGCGAGTGTGCTATTGACTTCAATTGTGATCCTAGCGATCTGAAATCTTTGCCACATGCAACGGCTTTTGCGCGTGCATTCCTAGTGACATTAGATCGGGTCGGGAAGCAGTATTGAGGTGAAGCATGTTGCGAGTGGTACAGAATCGTTCGGCTGGCGGGGCAAAGTCGTACTTTTCGCAGGAGAGCTATTATTCTGAAGGACAGGAGTTGGCGGGTACCTGGGGAGGCAAGACTGCCAAATTGCTTGGGTTAGCTGGATTGATTGAGCAGAAGGACTTCGATGCACTGTGCGACAACATCGACCCTCGTTCGGCAGAGCCTTTGACAGTTCGCATGAAAATGGACAGATCTGTGGGGTACGATTTCAATTTTCACGTGCCCAAAGGAGTTTCTTTGGCTTACGCCTTGCGAGGTGACGAACGGATCTTGGAGGCATTCAATGAAAGCGTGCATGAAACGATGTTGGATATCGAACGCGATGCGAAAACGCGCGTTCGATTGGACGGCAAGCATGAAGATCGGCTGACGGGCAATCTGGTTTGGGGGCAGTTCATTCACAAAACATCCCGGCCAGTCGACGGGCTGGAAGATCCACATTTGCATGCCCACTGCTTCACTTTTAACATAACTATGGATGAAAAAGAGAACCGATTTAAGGCGTCACAGTTCCGCGATTTGAAGCGCCACGCTCCGTACTATGAGGCACTGTTCCATGCGAGATTAGGCAAGCGGTTGCAGACGCTGGGATATCGAGTTGCAAGAGAGGGACGAACGTGGGACATCGCAGGTGTCTCGAAAGAGTTGAAAAACAAGTTCTCGAGGCGGACCGAACGGATTGAAGCAGAGGCCAAACAACGAGGGATCACTGATGCGGAAGCCAAATCAGAACTGGGGGCAAAGACACGGGAGGCAAAACAAAAAGATCGATCGTTTCCGGAACTTCAGAAGATCTGGCGAGAACGACTCGATGAGTCAGGTCAAGAGTGGTTGGGCAAACCGCTACCCGCTTCAGAGCCTGTTACACCAGAGCTGGCCAGAGACCATGCCAAGCTGGCAATGCAATCGGCAATTTCACATTGCTTTGAACGCGAGGCGGTGATTGGTGAACGATCGCTACAGACGGAGGCTTTGCGACGTGGCGTTGGATTTGTGGAACTGGACGACATCATTCGCGAGCAACATGCGGCTGGTGTCATCACACGCGATATCGATGGCAAACGCCTAGCGACAACGCCAGAAGTGATTCGTGAAGAGCAGGCCATACTGAGTTTTGCGCGACGTGGACGTGGACAAACATCTGCGCTGAATTCTCAATGGCAATTCCGTCGAGAATGGCTCAGTGATGAGCAGAAACGTGCGATTCGACAATTAGTCTCAAGCCGGGATAAAATTCAAATCCTGAGAGGCAATGCTGGGACGGGCAAAACGACGCTGATGCAAGAAGCCGTTGAAGCTATGGAAGCTGGTGGGCATAAGGTACTTACCTTTGCTCCATCTGCAGCCGCGTCGAAAGGCGTTCTTCGAGACGAAGGTTTTGCAGACGCGACGACGGTAGCGGAACTTTTGATCAATACGGAACTTCAAGCGTCGGCGCATGGGGCGGTCCTATGGATCGACGAAGCGGGCTTGCTGTCAACACAGCAATTGCACATCGTAATGGAATTGGCTGGCCGATTGAATTCCAGACTGATCCTTGGAGGTGATTGGAAGCAACACGACAGTGTGCAGCGTGGTGGCGTTCTGAAGTTGCTCGAAGAACAAGCGGGATTGAAGCCAGCTACGGTAGATTCGATACGGCGGCAATCGGGCGAGTATCGAAAGGCGGTAGAAGAAGTCGCGGCGGGCAATATCAAAGACGGATTCGACCGGTTGGATCGACTGGGTTGGATTCGAGAGATTGACGATGAGACTCGAGATGCGAAGATTGCTAAGGACTACGCAGATATCTTGGCTTCCGGCCAAACGGCTTTGGTCATCTCTCCCACGAATCGCCAGGCCCAGGATATTACCGCAGCAATTCGAAGCGAACTGCGAAAACGGGAATTGCTGTCTGAGGATTCCAAGATCTTCCTGAGTTTGAAACCACTTCATTACACAGAATCCGAGCGTCGTGATGCTGCGTTTTACCGACCTGGTGACATGATCGTATTTCATCAAAATGCACCCGGGCATAAGAAAGGGGAAAGAATCTTGGTAACGACGGCACCTGATGCAAAGCTGCTCGACAATGCGGCGCGCTTCAGCGTATATCGCACCGAATATGTTTCAATCGCTCCTGGCGAACGAGTGCGGTTTACTGCAAACATCAAGACGGAAGATGGCCAACACCGGCTGCACAATGGAACGTGCTACACCGTGAAGGCCATTACTGAGGACGGGGACTTGCGTTTGGACAATGGCTGGCTCGTTGGTCGCAATGCCGGTTTCCTGGATTTTGGATATGTGACTACCAGCCATGCCAGCCAGGGGCAAACGGTCGATCGCGTGCTGATCGCCGAACCGGCAGCGTCGTTTGGTGCGGCTGGCAAGGAGCAATTCATGGTCTCGATTAGCAGAGGCCGAAAGCAGGCCACGATCTACACTGACTCCAAGTTGGAATTGAAGGACGTTGTGCAACGCTCGCAGGCCAAAGTCACAGCGACCGAACTGTTTCAGTTGGATAAAGAGCGTCAACGACTGGCGGAAAAACACCGCGCGTGGAAAGAAAAGTCGCAAGTCATGGCACCGATTCCTCAGCCGGACTACACCAGGGAACTACAGCATGGAATTCGTTAGTAACGGTGGCGCGCTGGAGACTTTCTTGCGACGCGAATACAAAACTCCGCCAGCAGTGCCGGAAAAGAACAGTAGCCAACCTGCGGAAAGCGAGTATGAGGCGTTTTCCTACGGGCGCGTCGGAATAAGACCCCAATTGATGCTCTCATTTCGAAAAGCAAATGGACTGGTCAAGGTGCGCCCTTATGCGTTATTGCAGGGACTCGACTCGGACGATGAAAACTCAGCTTTTGCGCTGAGCTTTCCAGGACTTGTGGTAACTGTCCAGGGTCGCAATCTCAGCAGGCTGTTTGTCTTTATCTGCTTGCACCGGGTGGCGGAGATTAATGAGGCAGATACTGCTATGCAGTTTACTGAGTCCGAAAGCAATTGCGTCGTGGCGTCCTTGGGGTTCACTGAGCAATACTCATAACAGCCTCTGCCAGTTTAGCAGAGTACGCCCTTTCAGTTCAGTTCGACTTCGGTCGAAAGAACACCAGTTCGACGCCAAGTTCCAGTCCTTCCCACGCATGGTCGCCTGTGACGACGGGCAATTGACAAGATCTTCCAAGTGCCAGACACGCACGATCCGCCAGCGAAACGCCTTTTCCTTTCGTTGCCAGATACAGTTCAGCGACCAACGCTGCCTGCTCGGCACCGTAGGGAACAATTTCGATGTTCGCTTGATGCACGATTGCCTGCACTATCGCGAGCCCCTGCCGCTCGATCGATTTCTGAAAGACCTCGGTCAGATTGACGGCTGACATCATCGCGCTTTTGCAGTATTCGCCAGCATCCGCAGCGCCTCGTTCGCCCTGTAAGTAGGCAAGTAGCGTGGAAGCATCAATGACCCGCTTCTTCACGCATCGCCTCCGCTCGTCTTTCCGCGATTAATTCGTCAACTAAGCTCACTCCTTCGGGAATCTTAGCTCGAAACGCGGCAAGCAGTTGTTCGAGCGTTTCATCGCTCCGACGGATGACGAACTCGTTTCCGACTTTGCAGATCGAAACGTCGTCACCGGTTTTGAAACTCTTTTCAGAACGCACGCTGTGCGGGATCACTATCCGCCCCGACGTATCAATGCGACAGCTCCAAACATCGCTCGGTATTCCCAGTTCCATTTCGCCTCCCTGCCAGTTCATTTTTTACCGTTGAAGTTCATCGTGCCACATTTTTTTGAAATGAGCAAGCAAAATCGTTCACGGCTGAATTGTTCAGTTTCCCTAAAGAAAACCGAGCGTGAATCAAAATGTCCTTTTTGAATCACAAAATCTGTGCTATGCCATTCTGACAACAACGAGGGAGAACAAGGATGCTCACCCAAGAATTCACTTTCCTGCCAGCTACGCACAGTCTTCCCAAACAGTTGATCGTCCCACGCCTGATCGAATCTGCCGGAGACCACGCATCGCGCCGCTTCATCGAATGCCCATGTACACCTTGTGCCTGAACTCATAGGTTCTAGCACTATGTCGAAGAGATCTTTTGCGATTCTGAGTGATTCAGAAATACTTCGGCCGAGGGTTATTGCCTTGTGTGCGTGATGATACACCAAGAAACTGAAGGTTTTCTTTTTCTCAAGGTCCCGTAGACGTGTGCTCTTTCGAGCTGATAGTGTGAGTATCAGTGATGGCTTTGTCATATTTGGTACCTTTGTTCCATGCGTCATAGGTTGCAGTAGGTGCTGCGACATTTCAGGTTGCCAAGCTTTCATTTGCAGCTCTGTCGATGTGGGTCACTGTTGCTACTGGTTCAGTTGAGTTTCCGACTCCAGTGATTGCTCGGTCTCTTTTTGAATTTGTGGTCTATTCGGACTCCGTGTCGGCGTGTCCCTCTGTCGTTCCATGTGTTGCGTTGCCCTTGATTGGGCCCGTGTTCTCTCCAGCCACATCTCTGGGTGCCACACGCTCGCGAGCATCCAAATCGGTGCGTGCCATTACTCTTACATATACTATGAGTTCACCGCAGTCTCCTTCATCTCCGGCGAGTTTGCTGGCGTCTCCATCATTTCACTCTGACGTGTGTGCTCATTGCAGTTAAAAGGCTAGGAATCTTCTGGTGATCCCTGTGACCCAACTTGCTAGGGTTGATTGCTGGGAGTGCAACTGTGGTTAAAATTACTTAATTCCGCTCTTTTCGGCGTTCCGTTAAATGATCTGTCAATTTTTCTGCTGCTACTTCGAGTTTTGCTGGTTCCTGTTGGTTCCTTTTCTTCGCTCTTTCTAGTTCTCGTTTTACTCTC
>SYJV01000261.1 GCA_005798335.1 Planctomycetaceae bacterium
ACAGTTGACGTAACGAAAACTGATGAGCGTTCAGTCGTGGTTTGGGAGGTGATTCAGACATGGACGAATGGCTCACAATCGTGAAGGATTGAAAGGGCCGAAGACCAGCCGAGGCTGTCTTGTGAATTACGGCGGTCGAGCATTCTTCTGGCCTGTAGGATGGACACCCTCGTCCGTCCAGACGGTCAATTGAATTCGGACGGACAAAGGCGTCCATCATAACTGATACTGATAGGAAATTTGGGCGTGGTTCAAAACTGGGTAACAGTTTTAAGTTCCCATCGAAAACGAATCATGCTGAATTGTTCTTGAATCTTCGGCAAGAATTCTTGTTTCAATCGAGTCGTTATCTGCTGCGCATTGGCTTGAGTCTCATCCAGATTGGCTGTCACCGTGATCGATCGATATTGATCCAGGCGATTGATCTCTGAATAACCTTGCGTTTCTTCGATTTCGGCCAACTCGGTGATCGGGCGTTCGATGCCGTCAGCTCCTCGTACGCGGATCTCATTGAAGTCTGTCATCGATCGACGGCTGGCTTGAGGATAGCGGACCATAAGTTTGACTTCGTTGCGTCCGCGTTGCAGGCGCATTACTTCGGCGCCGTAGTAAGCCGCGCGCACAGTTTCGGCCAGCTCTTCGTCGGAGATACCCAACATGGTTGCGTTGTCTTTGATACGAATTCTAAATTCAACTTTTCCACGCGACGAGTCATCGCGTATATCGTAAACTCCCGCGTAAGTCGCCAGTTCCTTCTTGCACAGTTCGACAGTCGCCTCAAGTTCGGCTTGGTTTTCTGCTGGTGCCAAGACTTTGCGGAAGAAAAAGGGGACGGGGGTAATATGCGTCACTTTTTGCTCAGGGTAACAGGGCCGGATACTCGGCTCGCCAAGAAGAAAATCCCGGAAGTCGGCGCCATTATTCGCAAGACTGCATTACAACTCTCGCAACGCTTGGGGTAAATCGAATAGTCATGAATTGTGGGTGATATCCTGCTGAGTTGGGAGGGACATGGGGGACACAGGCAAACCCATCGTTGGCAATCTGCAAAGGGAAGATCAGCGACGCTGGTTTCGCGGAAAGGTGGACGAAGAAAAGGGGAGCGGTAGTTTCGCATGAAAGCGGGATGCCACTGTTGGCTTATTCTCGACACGGGAGCGGTGTGCCTGAATGAGTTCGATGTTCGAGCAAATCGAGGGAGTCCGCCACACTCATCGGCAAAAAGCCTTTATCGCTCGCTCGATCACCCGCGACATGGCAGCCACTTTGTGTCGCCGTTATACTCGGGCGACGTTGCAGGAGTTGTCGAGTTGTCGGAACAATTTGGTTTGAACCATCCCGACAGCGCTTCAGATTGAATTCGGCGAGCAGCCACGTCTTCTCGCGACGAGCCATGTTGTCCAAAGGTTTCAATGGGCAGCCAAGCAAGCCAGTGACACAGCCACAGTGGCAACGTCTGATACGCTTTAGCAGTAACGCCCCTGTTTCATCCTGACGGGAATTCATTCTAGCGGCATGCGGGTGCATGAGCGCCAACAATGCACAGGTTTCTGGGTACAACCTATAAGATGCTTCGCAAGGATCGTTACGAGCCGATCAATTCGGAGGATGTTTGCCAACAATAGCCCAAAGCGAACGCACCTCAACCAATTGCAGTCGATTCATGCGCAGCAAGTTCACCGTAGCAATTCCTATGACTGTCAATCCTACAATGACCGTACCGTTTACTGACCAATCAAAGTGAGTAAGCCAGCTATCTCGCTGAGGATGGAACAATCTGGCTTCGGCTCCCTCATCGGTGAGCCCGATGACTCGATTGGCCTTGTGTCGATTGCAAGTAGGACAAGCAAGACAGAGGTTTTCGAATTCAGTTTCGCCGCCAAGCGACGACGGCTGGATGTGTTCGACTTCAAAAGTGACAACCGCAAGCGCTTCGCCCGACTGGCAATAGGCACAGCGCTGCAAGAAGTGGGCACGAACGCGTCGCCTGAGCTCGGCAGGAATGTAAACGCTCAAAGCTCTTCCTAATTCTTGATTTGATGCAAGGTAGCAGCCGCGCGAGCTTTCACGAGGTTGAGTTCGTCAACTTGCGTCAACAGAACATCCAATTCCTTTGTCTCCTCGGTAGAGAGCTTGCCTTCGACATTCTTCGCCAGCAGATCGTCCAACCGCGACTGGTTCTTAGGGGCCAACGCCATATCGGCTAAAGCTGTCAATCCGTCAGTTGTAACCATTAGGCTTACTTCATTTGGCATTCGAAAAGTCTCCTTTTGCGAGCATGGTTGCCTAAGTATACGAATTCACGAGATGTGATGCCACGCGAAAACCGGTGCCGACAGCCTCCGATCGATGAAAACATCCAGTTAGGCGAGCGGCAGATGGGAATTTACCAAGGCCTAAGCGGATACAAGCCCGATGCGCAAGCGAGTGCGTCAATCCTGGCATACACTCGCTTGCGCTTCGGGCTTGTATTGGTAAGAAACTATCTGCCGCTCGCCTTAGTCGTCCACTAGACGACGGTGAGCCTAGTCTGAACTGCATGCGTTTAGGTCGGCCAGTTGCATGGGCTGTGCGCACGAAGCTCTCCAACATCTTGGCAGTGAAAACGCAAACCCTCCAGGCTTTGTCGTGCTTGGCGAACAGGGCCAGCCCGACAATGGTCCATCAAACTGGAGCAATCGTTTTCTGCCTGGCATCTATCAAGGCTGTCAAGTCGCATTGCCTAAAAATTACAATCCGCGCGAAGTGATTCCGTATCTACAGAATGCACAGTTATCCTCGTCTGCCCAACGTCGCGAGCTTGATCTGATCCAACGATTGAACGCGATGCATCTGGAACGTCGTGGAATAGTCCTTCATAGTGAAGGGATCGTATTTGTGGCCGTGACAGCGAGAGCAGGTAATCGTCGAGCCGAGCAGCCGTTGCATGGCGTCCTAAGCGAACTGACTCTATTGAAGATTGTCTCCATTGGCGTCCTACTCGCATGCGTAAACAATCCGTTGTCCCTTGAAGGCTCCCTTGAAGGCCCTTTATAAACAACGTTGGCGTAGCTTCCAACTCGATGCAGTGTCCGTAGGATGCCAAAGGAGGTCATTGTAATCGCCCTATATGCAGGGAGTGCTGACTTGCAATCCCTCAGGCATATCATCAGTGGAAGGGTCCGGCTCATTGGGGCTACAGGCATCGGTGCAGTTGTTACTTACTAAACTCCACGAACCCGCTGCAGTCCATTCATAGACTGCATGGCCACACGCGACCGGAAAATCCCCTGCCGACGCGGCTGCTCTTCCAGTCGCATCCTCAAACGAATTGATATCGGCGGCTCGCCATAGCCATTTCGCTTTTTTCAATTTCGCTAGTTGCGCGGCCTCTGGGCGCCAAGTGGGATCTCGGGGCAATACTTTTGCAGGCATGTGATACTCTCGCTTCTCTCTAAAATCGACAAACCTCACGGGCCGACTACTTTATCGGCAACTCCGTATTCGCAATGGTCCTCGCGACGCGTAGACCGACCGTCGGGTCCTTCCATCCGACGATCTGTTTCGTGCGGATATGACTGCGCGCGTAGGTCGTCCCTGAATCCACTATGGATAACCCGCGCAGCGTGGGAAAACCGCTTTCCTCCCAGGAATCGATCGGCACTACCGCGTCTTCAATTTCTTCCAATTCATCCACCGGATCGAGGCTAGTGTCGCAGAGTTCCTTCGCATTGCCGTAACAGTCGAACAGTCCCCAACGGTTCGGCAGGAATTCCGCGACCCTTTGCGGCGGCAGCGTACCGCGGTCGCTCTGGCCTGCCGCATTGTTGTTCTCCTTCATCCAACCATAACTTGCAACTGCGGCCGCCAGATTTCCAAAGTAACGGCTGGTCGTCGTGCCGGCGCGGCATGCCAACTCCCACTCTCCGTCGGTCGGCAGTCGGTAACCGCTCAGGTCCAGGTGGTTGGGCTTCGGAACGACGATCTCCATTCCTTTCGCGTTGAGTCGCACTTCATAACAAGCAACCAATCCGGCCCGTTCGGACATGGCATTGCAGAAGCGACGCGCGTCGTCCAGCGTCACACCCATGATGGCCGCTTCAGGAGGCGCTCCGATCAACATGGAATCGGTGGATCGGTAACCGGGAACGTAATCTCGAAATTGACGAATGGTAACTTCATTCAAAGCTATCGCAATGCGACGCGTGAAGCGGCGCGCATGTCTATTCCATGGTGCAGTTAACGCCTTGACAGGCTCCCACCGGGGTTTCCCAATTTCGACCACGCAAGGCTCGATGATGGCGAAATCCTGAGTCCCCTCGCCGATGCAGTCGGTTCGCCATCGACCGTGCTCGCCCACCGGTGTCGGCGGAAGGTCAATTCCCAAGCGCGAAGCAACCAACCTAGTCGACGAACGTACGCCGCCGTCGGGTTCGCTCAGCCACAATTCGTTTAACAATTCGACCGAGGGCGAATCGCCAAACAATTCGCTCGGAAGCAAAGCGAGGACTTGCAGCAGCCCAAACTTGATCGCTGTGGACGCCTCGTCGCTCGTCGCTCGTCGCTCGAAAACTTCGCAATAACTCGAAGAGTCGATCCGGAGCAACCCTTTGTTCCGCCAGACCATGAATGACGAGCGTCTGCAAAGTCGGATCTGGCGAATGTTGCATGGCCTTGAATGCCGTGCCGAAATCGTTTAGAAGCCACAACCCAACGGCCAACCTCTTATTCTTGAGCTCGCCACGCGTAAAAAGTTCCGATTGGTCCTTCCCAACTGAATTTGATTCGGCCTGTACCTCTTCGAAGCGCTGCTGCAAGTAGTTGACCGCAAACGTGCGATTAGCGACTAGCCCTTCCACCAGCGACGGGATTTCCAACGCATCGGCTGACATGATCAAGTCCGCCAGGCGCGGCACGTCGCCAGAGAGATACCTAGCCAGCGCTCGCGCCGACAGTGTCTGAACTTCGGTCGAATGGTCTGCGGACGTCATTTGGATCTGCAACCGATCGGCAAGTTGCGATTGACCAACGGCGTCGAACAGCGGCAGCCATTGGTCTTGCTCGCTGGGTTGCATGTTCGTTAGTCCGGCAGCGACCGACGCTTGAATGCCGAACCAAGCTGGGTGAGACGGCGCCCAGGCCGCCAATGCGGCCGCCAGTCGAAGCTGTTCGGGCGGCGACGAATTCTGCTCTTCCAGCCGCTTCGCTATTTCGGCAATCATGGCTAGTTTCGCGTCGGCGTCTTGAAGCACCTGCGCGATTGCCGCGATTTCGTCCGGTGTTGTAGATTGCAAGCTGTCGACCATTCGTTCGACTGTTTCTAGTCGACGATCACCGGTTGCAAGCGACGCGACATCGAACCGAAGTCCAGGGGCCGTATCGCTCGAACGCGGGTAGCTGGACAACAGATCCGCGCTGTTCGATGCGCGCAGTCTCGCGATGAGCGCGGGTACTCGATCGGCCGGCGCATTCTCCATTTGACTCATCGCCGATCGAACCTCGGCGCGCCCCTTTTGGCCGATCCTGTATCCGATCCCAATGCACACCACAGCGCAAGTTAGGGCCACGGCCACGTTGCGTCTCCAGCCATATCTCCACTTTTGCCAACCAGACGGAAAATTCCGCCGCAGCCAAATCGAGAGTTCATTCGCCAGAATCTCTGCGGTCGCAAAACGATCGGTTGGCGACTTGGCGAGGCAGCGACGAACGATCGCATCCAAAGCGGCAGTTTTTGCAGCCGATTCGATCAAGGGCTCGGCGGACTCAATCGACTCGATCAACTCCACGCGGTTCTTCTGAGGGAACGGCCGCCGCCCATGCACCAACTCGGCCAACACGATGCCCAACGACCAGACGTCGCTCCGGCGGTCAATCGCCAGTAGATCGTGACGAGTCTGTTCCGGCGACATGTAGGCCGCCGTTCCACCGCGGCTCGCTTGGTACACAGACGCATCGCCGAGATTCAGTCCCAGCCCGAAATCGGCCACGTGCGGATTGCCGGCATCGTCCACCAGGATATTCGAGGGCTTCAAGTCGCGATGCACGAACCCGAGCTCGTGGGCGAAGTGAACGGCGCGCGCGACTTGGACCATCAGACGGACGGTTTGCTCCAATTTCAGCGGCACATTGCGGAGAAGATCCGACAAGGAACTCCCGCGTACGTATTTCATCACGATCAGCGTCCGCCCCGATTCGTCGGCGATCACATCGTAGATGGGCACGATCCCCGGATGGTCCAGAGCCGCCGCATGCCTGGCTTCGTTTAGAAAACTTTCCAAGTCGCCGTCGGTTCCAAATTCGCCCCGGCGCGGCGCCTTGATCGCCACCCAGCGTTTGAGCAACGGATCATCGGCCAAATAGACTTGACCGAATCCGCCTTTGCCCAAAACGCCCTTGATTACGAAGCGACCGAACTTTTCGGGGATCGACTCAGCCCAATGCAACAGTGGCCGCTGCGCTCCGACCTCGCGAGCGGGCTCGTCCACCAGAACGCGAAGCTGCAACGCTTTCCGCAGCATTCGCGCGCAGTTATCCTCATCCAAATAGGGCGACCGCAACGCGACACTGCGGGTTTTTCGCCGATGGGACGACAGTTCCTCTAAGAGAGTGACGCATTCGGTGCAGCCAAGCAGATGCAGCGCCATGCTTTCCGTGGTCTCGTCGTCGGCAATCCCCTTGAGGAAATCGCTCCATGACTCCACGGGCGGGCACTCGCTGGGTTGTGATGGGATTTTCTGTCCAACCGCCATGACTTGTCAAAACCTCGTCCAGGCAAGCTGGGATCTACTCGACCTCGTCCTCAAGTAACTCGGCAAATTCGACTCGCAGAAGTTTCAGGATTCTCGATTTGGCGATATATACCGAATTCACGCTCATGTGCAACTTCTCGGCGACTTCCGTCGCCGTCAGGCCATCGACAACCAACAGATGAAACGCCTGGCAATCTGGCTCGGCGAACTCGCTCTGAACCAATTTGACCGCTTGTTCATACAACATGCTGGTATCGTGATCACGATCATCGTCCGACTGTTCGTCGTTGGGCATGATCGCCACTGCCTCGATCAAGTCGTTTTCGCCTCCGGCAGCCCGTTCTCGTATCGCGTTCTCGCGATAATGGTCCGCGATTCGAGAGCGCGTGATGACTCGCAACCAACCTCGGAAGGTGTCATCGGGCCGCTCGCGCCGAAACGCGTTTAATCCTCGACTAGCCGACAGAAAAACCTGCTGCCCTGTGTCCTCCGCATCCTCGCGCGATAGTCCGGATTTGCGACACCAGTGATAGACCAATCCCCCGTACAGATTCACGATTCGCTGAAACGCCACTTGGTCACCGCGCCGCGCGCGCTCGATGACACTCGACGATATGCTGTCGCTGGACGACTCACTATGAGGAACGGAATTGTCTGTCAAGAAAATGGCCTCTTTAGTCATCGTCGTTCCAGTAGTCGCGCTCGACACCCAGAGACCGCACTGCAAGTTCACCGCATCGCCTGGTCCGAGTTGGGTTCAGGCACATGCTCGATCAGCTATTGTGGCTGGTAATCACATTGCCGTCACCACTCGAACGATTTGCTCCAACTCATTTTCGTCGAAATTTTCAACGATCGAATCGCGTCCGGGTCGTAGCTTGCAAGCCGAGGAATTCAGGAATTCAGAGGTTCTCGACTTGCCGGCTCACCAAAGATATTTCCGTTCTGCGTATTAGTGAACGCTGGTGCCTTAGCGATTAGAGCTTTGTTGCGATAGATTTCTTTTTCAGGCGAGCGATGAAATATGAGCCAGTTGCGTTGGAAGTAGTCCTTGCCAAGTAACCCAATCCGTGCATTTCAAAAGCGAACGAAAAGTTCTTCAAATGCCGCTCGACGCAAACTGGTAATGGAGTCTCTGGAGGATCGGCGAGTAATGGCGACGTTTTTGGTCGCTGACGTGCATACTGGAACGGACAGTTCGTCACCCAGCGATCCCGTGTACGGCAACGCGATCACTTTGTTTGCGGCGATTGGGATCTTGGCAAGCTTCACTTCCAATCAGGCACTCATTATTCCCGCGATCCAAAGAATTTGACGCGTTAGATACCGGCGATCAGCGAGAAGTGTCGTTTTTCCATGGAAATCAACCACTTCAGAAAGTCTTGGCGACTTAAAGCTAGTCGGCAGACTTAATTGCTTCAGCGAAGTGTTTCGCACCTTCCAACGTGTCAAATCGGTCATCGAACATGACAAGTAGTCCATCCTTGAAATCCATTTTGACCGCTAAACTGATAGGTCTTGGCATTGGCATCCCTATTGGATGAACCAATGTCTCACCCCAGACGAGTGCTCCATGGCCGGTATTTACAAACTGAAAATTCTCAATGTCTGAGTGGTCTTTGGGTGGCTCCATAACAGAATAGAACAATTCAAAGGCTCGTCTTGCCGCGTCAATTCCAATGTGCGTTCCCGCAAAGGGAAAAATATTGGGATCACCCGCAAAATGAATGACAACGTCAGGCGACATAAAATCTATGTTTACATCGATTACATTTCGTTCGACTTGATACATCGAGAGAATAAACTCTCTAGCAAGTGCTGCGGGGTCGACGGATAGTTCTCGTGCTGAGACCACGATGCCACCCTCTGTCAGGGTCTCGGCAAGAATTTGCAGTGTCGACATGGCAATATTCTGGCTCGCTTCTACTTTTGCGATCAGCCGCTCCGTAAAGCCTGCTTTCTTGGCAAGTTCGATCTGCGTCCAGCCAAGTTTCTTGCGGAGTTGGGAAATCAATTTTCCATTGCAGGGGATCGATCGCCCCGCCCCAGGTTCAGTTTGTTGCATGTTGCTTAAATCGTGCTGTAGTGGTGTTTGAGTCATCGGGAGCCGTTCAGGTTCCGTTCAGGTTCCGTTCAGGTTCCGTTCGGTGTCCTTCGTCGCAACTAGTGTAATGTATCACCTCATCCGGATTTCTTGAAAGGGCTTTGCGTTCTGCTTTATGAAGCTTCGTACATCAGCGAACTGACGCCAAAATGAACCGACCGTATGAATCAAGGCAACAAACCAATTGAGGTATTGCATGAAAGAACTACAAGGCAAGTGCAGCTTCGGATCAAGTCTAGATTCCCTTGCTAAAAACGGCTGAAGCCTGGACCTCCAACGCGGAAATTTTTTTTTGAAAGAATCATCGAAACACCTGGACGGATCTTGGCGCGTTCTCGCTTACCTAGTTGAGACAAAAGTTTTGCAAGATCGCTGGACTACCAATCGAGCACAAGTTACGAGCACGAGAAAGCAGCTTCCAGAAGCCGGAAAGACTCGAAATGCTGTACTCCAACCTCTCGCGTTCGTTGAGGTTCAGTGACATTTGCGACCAAATCACATCTACCTGACGATCAGTCGAAATGATTGAAACCGAAACACTACTCCTCACTTACCTCGCCCTCTAAAACTCACACACCTAAAAGAGACTGCCCGATGCTAAGCCAAGTCCTAAGTCGAATTCGAAATTCCCGCCTTAGTCGCTCGTGTGTTGGCGACCAAATAAAGTACTCAGTACTGCGTTGGGCCTCGGGTGGTAAATCGATCGGCTTGAAAAGAGATAGGTTTAGACGACTGCTTATTGAAAGCATCGAACCTCGTCGAATGCTCGCATTCACAGACGCTTCGCTAGTTAGATTTGAAGACTTGAATCAACCGTCTATATTGGTGGCTCCGCAACGCGACGCTGCAGGCAATGCCGAGGTGGTGTTCGTTGATTCTTCCGTTTGGAATCGTAGTCAGTTGCCGCAAGGGCTTGGTGATCGCGGATCCGAAGTTGTAGTGCTCGATGGAAGTAGCGACGGCTTGCAGCAAATCGCACAGTACTTAAACGGCCGCGAAAACATTGTTGGAATTCATATTGTTTCGCATGGTTCGCGCGGTGAGATTTCTCAGCTAGGCAATGTGGTTATAAGCAGTGAAACTCTCCATAAGTATTCGGAGGAACTCGCCGCCATTGGTCGATCGCTGACGTCCAATGGGGACATTCTTCTCTGGGGTTGCGACATAGCCGCGGGCGGCGGCGAGGCGTTCGTGCAGGCGTTAGCGATTGCGACGGGTGCGGATATCGCAGCATCGAGCGATCTATCCGGACCTGGAAGCATGGGCGGAGATTGGACCCTGGAGTTCGCGACCGGTTCAATCGAGACTTCTGCCGCAATGGCGGAGATTGATGCTCAAGTTGTTCTGGCTCACTTTCGGGGAGCGACGATGACCCATACCGTGAGCGCATCGGGATTGGCTACCGTCGTGATCAATAGTGCGTGGGGGAGTAACGACTCGCCGTTTGTGAGTTTGTACTCCGGTGCTAGCCAAACTGGGACAAATATTGGTGCATTTACGTCTGTTGGATCGGTCGCCACTGGCTCTGGCACGGAACTGGGCGGAACGGCATTCACTCCTCGACGAGACACATTTACATACAACCTTGCGAGTCGAGGTGCCGGGAGTTACTTTGCAACCTGGAACAGTGGAAATAAAGTCGGTGCCGGAAACAACTTTACGGAAAGTTCATGGGAGCTCGAAACGAAAATTGTCTGGAACGGTTCCCAAGCCTCTGCTAGCCCAACGTTGCTCCCTGCGACGATTGACATTATTGCTATGGGAAATGCTTATAGTCAAAACCTGAATAGTACCGATCCCGATGGGACTCCACTGACCTACCTGTTCTTAACTGGGGCTGCTGATCCAAACTACGGTCCCACGACGCAAATGACCGGAATCAATGTAGATTCACTTGGCAATGTTTCGATATCAGCCGCCAATACAGCCTTGCTGGCACAAGGACGCTGGGAGTACAAAGTTCGGGTCACCGACGGCCAAGGAGCGTACGCAGACCGCGATGTTATCGTCGTCGCTGAAAATCCAAACAACCCGACTAATCCAAATCCTGGTGCTCCGGTACTTGCTCCAATCGGCCCAAAGTCCATCCCCGTTGGCTCGACTCTTTCGTTTAACGTTAGCGGCAGCGACACTGGCACCGGCCAACAGCCAGTGACGGTTCGAGCTCAGTTATTGCCAAGTGGCGCAACATTTCCTTCGGTCACGTCTGCTACGGGTATCACGACAGCATCGAGCACCTTCACTTGGACGCCGCCTGCAGGAAAGGAAGGGGTGTACTTTGTGAACTTCGAAACCTATGACAGTGAAGCTGTTCCGATCATCGACAGCGAACTCGTGCAGATCACGGTTACTGGCTTAAACAATCCTCCCATTTTAAACGCGATCAATAGCAAAACCGTCGCGAACGGCAATGCGTTGAACTTTACGATCAATGGTTCGGATCCAGATGGCAATGCATTGAACTTCAGTGCGTTCTTCTTGCCAGCCGGGGCATCTTTCAATCCTACCACTCGTGTGTTTAGTTGGATTCCATCGGCAGGACAGTACAACAATACATTCTTTAGTACGTTCAGAGTCACGGACAACGGAGTTCCGAACCTGTTCGATGAAGAAGTGGTCGCGATTACGGTAGGAGCCGGAAACCAACCGCCTGTCTTTGCGTCGATTGCGGACCAAACCATCCTCGCGGGTCAGACACTGTCTATCCCCGTGGTGGTAAGCGACGCATCCGGGCAAACTGTAGAAATCACTTCGTTGGTGCAACCTGCGGGTTCTACTTTTACAAGTTCGCCGGGTGTTTCTCCTGTCAACGGCACGTTCCATTGGACACCGACAATCGCTAACGCAGGAACGTATACAGTCAGGCTGCGGGCTGAGGACAACGGTTCGCCAATTCTAAGTAGTATCGAAGAGTTTACGGTCACGGTTATTACGAACACGCCGCCCGTTTCCGTACCAGGCGGTCCCTATGCGGTCTTCGAAGGCACTTCTATTCAATTAGATGGCAGCGGATCGAGCGACGCGGAAGGGCCGATCGTTAGTTACCAATGGGATTTTGATTACGATGGACTCCCGGCAAACTTCTCTGTGGATGCGTCGTCGATAACACCTACCTTTAATGCAACATTGCTTGACGGCCCTTTGCAGCGGACGATCGCGCTTCGGGTCACCGATAACAACGGGGCATCAACCATCTCGACATCGATTCTTGACGTCGCGAATCGAATTCCACAGAACCTGTCTCTGGGTGGTGACGTGACCGTCCAAGAAGGCACATCGATATCGTTCACACCCACCTTTACAGACGTTCCCGGCGACACGATCGTTTCGTATGAATGGCACCTTGTCGACGTTTCAACAGGCTTGATTATCGATGACGTGCATGGAGCGTCCGTTTCGACCTACCCGTTACCTTCCAACCTGGACAATGGCCTCTACGAATTAGCGGTCGAGATCGTCGATGACGACCTTGGAGTTGCTTCCGAGCGTATCCGCGTTACGGTTACCAACGTGATACCTGCAATCACAATTCCGAGTGTGAACTCTGCTGAAATCAACGAGAATGGTATCGCCACGCTTAGCGGTACGATCACCGATCCAGGCACGCTAGATACGTTTACGCTTGTTGTGAACTGGGGGGAAGGAACTCCGCAGACCTACAACTTGCCCGCCGGTTCCACATCGTTCAGCGTGACTCACCAGTACCTCGACGACAACCCAACCAACTCCTCCAGCGATGTCTACGCGATCACGGGGACGCTGACGGATGATGACGGTGGTGTGACAACACTTGGAGCCGCATCCACGCCTTTCGGCTCACTTGGTTCTGAGTTTCGGGTGAACGCGACCACCGCCAGTGAGCAGGAACTGTTTGGATATACCGGTGGCAATTCGATTGCAACCGACTCTGTCGGCAACTTTGTCATCACCTGGAGCAGTCAAAATCAAGATGGCAGCGGCTATGGTATCTACGCGCAGCGGTACAACGCCAGCGGAGCTACGATGGGCAGCGAGGTTAAGGTCAACACGTATACCAGCTCGCAACAAAACTTCTCCTCAGTGGCGATGGACGGAGCAGGCAACTTTGTCATCACCTGGAGCAGTTTAGGTCAAGATG
>SYJV01000262.1 GCA_005798335.1 Planctomycetaceae bacterium
ATGAACTCGTCGAGATTCATCACAATACGGCTCAATGCAATCCAAGTTGCTCGCTCGGACGCAGCCTGCGAACCAAGCAAACGGTACGTTTCACGACCAAGCAAACTTTCGACCGCAGTCGGATTGGAGTTCATTTCCCGCTCAATCTCGAAATATGCGGTGCGCATTCGTTCCACTTCAGCAATGTTTGGCAAGCGTCCCAGGCATTTTAGAAACAGCTTGTCGAGCGTCAGATCTATATTCGAAACCGGCGATGCTACCAAGTGTTCGCCCAACGCCTTGGCACATTCGACAAAGACTGGATCGTTCAGCAGCGTCAGTGCCTGCAAAGGCGAGTTTGTGCGTTGGCGCCGCGTACAGGCGACAGTCGACTCGGGCGCATCAAATTGTATTTGCACCGGATAGGGCGTTGCACGCCTCAGTAAGATATAAAGTCCTCGCCGATATCGATTCGCACCCGTGCTTTCCTCCCAATCCGAATTTCGGCTGATCGAAGTAATGTAAGCCGGTTGAGGCGGGCGAATACTGCGACCACCAATTTCACGAGTGAGCAGTCCACTGGCCAGCAGCGCTGAATCGCGAATCGCCTCGGATTCCAATCGGAAGCGGTTCTGTCGTGTCAGTAGATAATTGAGCGGATCGCGTGACATCAATTCGGGCCGTGTCCTGGATGACTGTCGATACGTAGTCGAGAGTACGATGTTGCGAATCAAATCCTTACGACTCCATTGGCTAGACAGCAATCGATGCGCGATCCAATCCAGCAATTGCGGGTGACTGGGAGGATCGCCATTAACTCCGAAATCGTCTTCCGTCGTCACCAGTCCTTGTCCGAACACCAGTCGCCAAATGTGATTCGCGGTAACGCGTGGTGACAGCGGATTCTTGGAATCGACTAACCACTTCGCCAGATCCAAACGTGTGGCAGCCAGCGAATCCGCTTGCAAAGCCGGCAAAACGCCAAGCGTCCCAGGATGCACCAATTCCCCTGGACGCCTGTAGTCGCCGCGCTCGTGGACGTAAGTCGGACGCGATTCTTTGCGAGCCATAACGACGCGCACTTTCGGAGTTGGCCGCACGGGCTCCGCCGCAGCGTGTTGTTCAGCATCAAGAAAAACTCTAAGGCGCTCTTGGTCGGCGCTCAAACGTACCTGCTCCAATAACTTGATCTGCGCGGGCGTGCGTTTTTTGGCAATCGTAAACAAACTGGTGACAATCGCGTCGATATCGATTTGCGATTGCTCGGGCTGGCTGGATTTTTCCGAAGATGGTCTAAAGTTGCTGGAATTGGCAATCGAAGTTCGAAGCGCGCGATCGAGTGCCGCTCGACGAGAATCCCAGATTGTCTTGCGCGATTGAAACTCTCGCAACTCATCAGGCAAGTCAATTGGCAAATCGACATCGTCAGCGTCATTCAAGAATGCGAACAATCGATAGAACTCGGGCTGCGTGATCGGATCGTATTTGTGGGCGTGGCATTCGGCACAAGCGACCGACAAGCCTAACCAAATACTCCCCAGCGTGCTAACTCGATCCACGATGGCCTTGACACGATTTTCTTCCCGATCGGAACCTGCTTCGGTATTGTCGAGCGAGTTGCGCAAGAACGCCGTCGCGATTTTCTGCTGCACCGAAACTGCCGGTAACAAGTCGCCCGCAAACTGCTCGATTGTAAATTGGTCGAACGGCATGTCGTCGTTGATGGCGCGGATGACCCAGTCGCGATACAGCCAAGCATACGGACGCAGCTCATCGCCGAGATAGCCATTGCTGTCAGCGTAACGAGCCATGTCAAGCCAATGGCGGCCCCAGCGCTGGCCAAAATCAGGTGATGCCAGCATGCGATCGACCAGTCGGTCGTAGGCATCTTCCCGTGGGTCGTTCTCAAACTGCCGAACCTCCTCGGGCGTGCCAGGCAAACCCAACAGGTCCAGCGAAAGCCTGCGAATCAATGTCGTCTTGTCTGCTTGGGCGGCCGGTTCGATGGACTCGTCTTCCAAGCGAGCCAAGATGAACTGGTCGATCACTCCGCTCGGCCAGTCGTTTCGGTTTACAGGAGGCAGCGCTGGTTGCTGGATCGCTTGGAACGACCAGTGCTGCGAATACTCTGCACCTTGCTCGATCCAAGTGCGCACGATGGCAATTTGTTCGGACGACAGCGGCGCACGGTCGTTCGCGGGTGGCATGCGCTCGTCATCGTCATGGGTGGTGATGCGACGCAGCAATTCGCTGTCAGTCGGATTCCCCGGAACGACTGCCCGCCGGCCACTGGGTAACGGAGCGGTGGCCAGCGCCGCGACGTCTAACCGCAATTCCGCTTCGCGCTTGGCTGCATCTGGCCCATGGCAAGCAAAACAATTGCGAGCCAGCAGCGGACGAACATCGCGCGAGAAGTCAACTTTTTGGCCGCTCGACTGATTGGAGCGCTCGACAGGCTCCGTGCTCGTCGTTTCCGCTGGCCAAAGGAAAATGAAACCCGCCAGCATAGCGAATGCGATCCGCCAACAAACGTCGACCCAGCCTCTACGATCACTGCGGATTCCCATTCGTGGTAGTCGCACAATCCAAGCCTCAATCAACACGAATCAACGCGGTTCCAGAAATCGGCGTGGCACAGCACGCAAACTCGTTATTGTAGTTAACTGTGCGCAATAGGTGTCGCGCGTTCAAAATTCAAAAATTGCGGGGGAGAACTATTTTTTGTCGCTGAACTTCCATCCCGCAAATTTTGAATTTTGAACGCGCGACCCCCAACGCTCCACGCCTCTACTCTAGGCCCCGATGGCTGGGCTGATAATAAGTGAACCGATGGCGCTAGCCGGCGCTAGACTGTACATTGAATTGAAGTTCATACTCCAAGGTCGCTATCAATGATTTATCGAGGACGCGTCAAGAATGGACTGGTCGTACTAGACGATAACGCGATTTTACCGGAATGGCAGGAAGTTGCGATCGAAACCGTCGAAACGGGTTCGGGGGAGTAAGTTGTGCGACGCGGTTCGCTTGCGGTGATCGATGCCTAGTTGGTTCAGGATGATGGTGGCATTCAGTAGAATTCACCCAATTTCGCGAATGCGAATTATCACTTGTTGCCCGAGGCGTTTGGCAACCAGAATGAATGGAGGTACAACGTCGGGATCTAGTCGAAGAACACATTTCAGTGTTTCAACATCGGGGTCAAGGTTCTCATCCGTTAGAAGTTGAAAACCGCCCAGTTTCATTGGGCAACCTGCGTAGTCAAGATCACTTCATTCTTATTGGCATTCGCGGCGTAATGGATTGCTTGTTCTACATCGACCGCAGTTACTTGTGGGTGCTTCTCGACGATTTGCTCGCGAGAGGCACCTGAAGCCAACCATTCAAGAATCATCTGCACACTAATTCGGGTCCCACGAATCACCGGTTTGCCGCTCAAAATTGTTGGATCCGAAATGATTCGATCAAACATTTTCATACTCTCCGGGATGCATCATTGGGCAATTTTTCTTTGCATGTGTCGACAAATCGTAACTTCAATCGTTACGTGTCGTCACGGTCCATCCTACTCCACCGAAACTGGTCGATGAACTAGCCGTTTGTCGGCGCGGCAAAAGGACTGCCACCCGACTTGGCGGAAAATCATGATCACGACATTCATGGGACACCAAAACAGTGACCACTGACGTCTTTGCCGATTCGATCTATTATACTTGGCATTACAGAGCGCGGACGACAAAGCCCACTCGCCCGGTGTTGAAGTCTCAAAAAAGATGTGCTCAAAAACTATTCCCGCTTCGCGGAAATGTTTGCTTCGTCTGGCGACGGACGGCTCCGCTATCGCCCACGGGCGCGATTCCTGAGCTGCGTGAGTTGGCGGCTAGGTGAAATCAATCGCTGAGTTTGGTATGGTGTTCTTGTTTCTGACCTGTGCAGTTGTCGGTCTGAGCGCTACCTCCATGAAAACTACTGAAGTCATTATGATCGACGGCCAGCAAGCGGTGAAGCTGCCGAATGAATTCCGTTTTCTTGATGCGACGGTGGCGATCCGCAAGGAAGGCGAGGCGGTTGTTCTTGAGCCGGTACGGGGGGAAACATGGCCTGTGGATTTCTTTGCGTCGATTCACATTGACGATCCAGCGTTCGCGCGGCCGCCGCAGCGTGAGGTTCCAGCCATGCCTGCAATCGATGGTCGGTAATCTCGCGGAGAGATGATCGGTCCCTATGAACATTAGCGCCAAGTTTGTTGTTGCGGTGGCAAGAGTGTAGAACATCTTGTCCTCAAGTGTTCATGGGCCAGCGCCATGGTTGAGTTAGCGGCTAGATACCGGCCCGCTTCCGAGTCTCGGCCCATGAACACTTGAGGACAAGATGTTCTACACTCTTGC
>SYJV01000263.1 GCA_005798335.1 Planctomycetaceae bacterium
GCCAACAGCTCTCGAGGCGTCATGAAGATCTCCACCGAGACGATTGCCAGTCAAGAGCCGATCTCCACGAGAATTGCAGACAAAGCCGGATTGCCCTACGAGACGATCGCAGGTCTGGACGGTGTCGTGCAACTCGATCGGCTGAATGACAAATTGGCGGTGATCGTAGTGCGCGCTGCTGACGGTCCGGCTAGCCTCAAGAGCATTGCTCTTCCCTAGTCGATTTTTTCTGGACGGTCAACTTTGTAGATTCCCTCTCATTGGCCAAGTAGCCTGAGAGGGAATTTTCATTTCCAAACCATCGCGTTCTTTCTTCAAGGGTGATGTTGGCTATGTGCGTCCACAGAACTTTGCTGTTCGTGATGCTTATTGCGGTAATCACTGCCCCGGTTGCAATTGCGCAGGAGCTGAAACTGCGAGTAACCGCTGCTGCCGAAAGATCAGTTATCCGGCTTGAATTCAACGAACCGACGGTGCTCCAGCGATTGTCCGGCCTTTCCCAAGATGAACTAGCATCAGCGGTGCGAGTGTACGTATCCGAAACGCAAGAAATTCCCCGCGACCGACCATCAGTGCTCGGCCAACTGACGATCGACCCGCGAGGGATCTTGTTCGCACCCAAGTATCCACTCACTGCGGGTGTACGCTATTGGATCGTAGTGGCCCAGCGCCCCGATTCAAGAATCACTGCTTCATTGCTAATCGACGCACCGAAGTTGAAACCGAGCACTCGGGTAACTGAGATTTATCCTACCGTCGACAGATTGCCAGAGAATCTGCTCAAGTTCTATGTTTACTTTTCTGCCCCCATGTCGTTCGGAAGCGCCTACAGCCACATCACTCTGGTAGATCACGAAGGTCAACCTCTCAAACAACCTTTTTTGGAAATTGCCGAAGAACTGTGGGACCCAAGCGGGACACGGCTGACGATTTTGCTGGATCCCGCGAGAGTCAAGCGAGGCCTGGTACCACGCGAAGAAGAAGGTCCAGTGCTCTATGAGGGTAAGCGCTATCAGTTAATCGTCAAATCGACTTGGGAAGATAGCCAGGGTACGCCCTTGGTCGCCAATACTGCCAAGTCTTTCACTGTGGTGGGAAACGATTTTGTTTCGCCAAGTCCATCCAAGTGGAAGATTTCGGTACCTGAGCTGAACAGTTCCGACTCGTTAAAGATTAAGTTGGACGAGTCGCTCGACCATGCGATCGTGAAGCGAGGAATTGTGGTCGTGGATGCGCAAGGCAAACGAGTCGACGGAACGGTAACACTTGCCGACCATGAAACCGTTTGGGATTTTCGACCCGCCCAGCCATGGAAAGCCGGACGGTTTACATTGCAGATCGCCGATATCATCGAGGATCTGGCTGGCAACAGTATTGCACGGCCTTTTGAAGTCGATCGCTTTGATCGCTTCGAAACTCCTACCATTAAACAATCCACACTCCACTTCGAAATCGGCTCCAAGTAATTCTGGTTTGGCCGCGCACAGTATTGATTTAGTTGTTTTGGGAACTCGGAAAAAATCTACATGATGCTCGAAGAGGCCACACAACTTGCGGAACGTGGGGTGGACTTGCCAGAGTCGACCATGACCGATTGTATCGGTGTGATTCTCCGTGGACAGGCGGACGATGAATCGATTTATCGTTTCCTGATCACACTCGCACAAAAGGGAGAAACGGTAGGTGAGCTGGTCGGAGCTGCGCGCGCCATGCGCTGTGCAATGGTACCCATTCGTTCGCATCACGCAACAATATTGGATACCTGCGGGACCGGCGGCGATGGAACGAAGACTTTTAATATCAGCACAGCAGCAGCCATAGTTTGCGCGGCGGCGGGAGTTCCTGTTGCGAAACACGGCAATCGAAAGATCACCAGCAGTACTGGCTCGGCGGATGTGTTGGCTGAGTTAGGTATCAATCTTGATGCAGAACCGACCATCGTCGAGCGTTGTTTGAACGAGTTGGGATTGTGTTTTTGTTTCGCGCCACGATTTCATCCGGCAATGAAGAACGTCGCGGCAGTACGTCGCCGAATTACGGTTCCCACGATCTTTAATCGACTTGGACCATTGTCCAATCCCGCTCGCGCTACGCATCAAGTTTTGGGTGTTGGCGACGCGCAATTGCAAGAAAAATTGTCGAGCGCTTTGAACGCCCTCGGTTGTCAACGTGCTGTCGTCGTTCGAGGCGCAGATGGTGTGGATGAAGTTAGTTTGTCGAGCGAAACGATTGCGTTTGATATTTCCGCGAATGGAATCTCGAGGAAACTTTGGCGCGTCCAGGACTTCGGATTCGCGCCCCAAGACCGAGCCGAATTGTTCGCCGATTCGCCGCAATCGAGTGCATTGTGTATTCGAGAAGTGCTATCTGGCCAGCGCGGTGCCAAACGCGACGTCGTACTGATCAATGCCGCCGCGGGACTGTGGATATACGGCGTCGCGGACAGCCTGGAAGTCTGCGCCGGGCGCGCCGCCGAAGCGATCGATTCCGGAGCAGCAGCAAAGTTGCTGAACCAACTAGCAGCCATGTCCAACTCCACGTCTTAAGCCTTAAGCCTGCAACCCGGAGCGAGAGCATGCGGCGGCGCAAGTGGCTGTTTCGATTTGCGGCAATGATCTTCGGGCTAACCGCTGCGTTCATACTGTCCGAAATCGCCTTGCGCGTCGCAGGAATTGGCTTTCCAAGTTTTTATGCACCGGACGAATATTGCGGTTCCAGGCTCCGCCATTCGACCAGCGGCGTTTGGATCACTGAGGGACATGGTTACGTTTCCATTAACTCGCATGGGTTTCGCGGGCCGCAATTTTCGCTTGCTAAACCTTCAGACGTTGTGCGAATCGCGGTGCTAGGCGACTCGATGATCGAAGCCATGCAAGTCGATCACCAGCATACGTTCACCGCTCAATTGCAACAGCGCTTGCAGAAGGCCATCTCCTCAGAGAGCCGCGTCGAGGTGATCAACTGTGGAGTCGCGGGTTACGGGACGGCTCAAGAGCTGCTGATGTTACGGCATTACGTGATATCGTTGCAGCCCGATCTAATCCTGCTGTCATTCTTTCCGCACAACGACATTCGCAATAACAGTTTTAAACTCGCTCAAGAACCTCCAGTTCCCTATTTCAATTTGAACGATTCTGGCGAATTGGAACTGGATGAGTCTTTTCGCCAGTCAGCAGCATGGTTAGCGGCGAGCACGGCCTATGAACAATTCAAAGCTTCGCTCACTAATCGTTGCCGAATTCTGCAAGTGCTCAAACAAGCCAAATTGATCACTTCGTCTCGCGGAAACCATATGCTGGTTCGCTCAGTCGACGATCAGTTGCAGGCCATGGTGGACGAGGCTCCTTACGCTTATCAGCCAACCAGCGATGAGGACCAACTCGCAGCGATCGATATTACCGGTCGCTTGTTGCGCGAATTCGCCAAAGAATGTCGGACTCACGGAATTCCGTGCGTCATCTTTAGTTCCTCGTCCCCAGTACAAGTTTTTCCTGACCCAGACAAACACCACGCGTTGGCAAGGCGAAATCAAATTGACGATTGGCTGTATTCTGAAAAACTCGCCGTGCAGTTGTGTGGCGAGTATGCGAGCTGTTTCTTTCCATTGACGACGCGTATGCAGCAAGAGCTGAAAAACTCGCGAACCTACTTTCACGGATTCGCCAATGTAGGATTGGGAGTTGGACACTGGAACGAAAACGGCCACGCAACCGCCGCACGGCTGGTGGCCGATCATTTGATGGAACAGCGTTTATTGTCACCGCTACGAGAATTGCAGTGATGAGGTGACTTGCAATCTAGAATTGCAAATTGCAGATTGCAAAATACCTAGCGAACGGTGTCGGCTGGAAGTTTGTTGTCGCTGGTGGCTGGGGCGTTTGTGGTGCTTGTTTCGTCGAGTTTAGCGTCGGGCGATTTCTTTTCGGTTTCCGTGTTCTTGAGCATTGGCGCGATCGACTCGCGCTGGAATTTTTCGGCCCATTCGATTGACTTGTTGATGCTTTCAAGCTGAAATTCTAGCTGCCTTTGTTCAAACACCATTGCCTGGCGTTTCTGAGAATCCTCAGTAAAACCCTGCTGACTCTGAGTGAAACTGAGCCTATTTCTAACAAGTTTCGACACGTTGGCGGCAGTTTCTCGGCGATGTTCCCAGATTTCTTTGGCTTGCCTGACTCGAAGTCGCGATTTCGAAACATCGTGGAAAGCAATCGCTTGCTTCTTTTGGTAAAGTTGCTCTATATCATTCGATTCAGTTTGCGCAGCCAAATACTCGTATCCTGCGGTGACGAGTGCCTCGTGCGAGAAATCGTTGTTGATGGAGGAGATCATTGTGTCGGAACCAGCGCTACGGGAAAGGCCCTTCAACGAGCGATTCGAAGCTGGGTTGCTGGCTGGTTGAGGCTCGTATGGAGACAACTCTGCTGCACCGACGAGTTGTTTTCCTGGCGGATAGTAAGCAGGAGATTGCTGGCCAGGCAACGAATAAGCGGGTGGAAGTACGGGTACCGGCCAGGTTTGTTGCGGATATGGTTGCCTAACATACGAGTTTTGTTGGCCCATGGGTTGCGCGGTCAAAGGCGTGGTGTCCCAATCGAGCGGATCTGGTTGCTCCAGCAGTCCGTTGACTCGCCGAGTGATGATCTCAGACTTGTGTTGCTCGCGATCCTTCAACATCGCGCGAGCCGATTCCAATTCCTTGGAGAGTGCCTCCAACCGATCCGCATGGTGTTTGTGCCGCATCGCGAACAGCTTTTCCACAATATCGACCACGCGCACTTTCAACTTCTCGCGCTGTTCAGAATTTGCACGACGATATTGATCAATCAACTCATTGAGTTCGCCGCTGATGGAGTTCTCCTCGGGGCTCGTCGTTGCGGGCGCAACCGGTACGCCAATAGGTGCTTGGCGTGGTTGCAACCAACCGTTTGATATTGGTACAGCTACTGCAGGTGAATATGTCTGTGCCACCACGGATGGTGCATTATTTCTTTGCGTATTAGCGGTGTCCTGAGCGGTCGGCGTGCGACCAACTTGCGCTAACCGATCACCGACTTCAATCCAGCGGTTCTGTGACCAAACATGCGATATTAGCACACTGAAAACAAGAACCATCGATGCGACTACCCAACGCAATCCACGCGGCCACTTTCGACTTTGATTTTCAGAATTCTGGCCAAGACTGTCATGGTTCATATCGAACTCCTCGATTAAAAAAGAAACGTTACTCATTGGACTGCAGCGACCCGTTACTCGAATCTAATGCGATGTCCAACTATCGATTTACCGAACTCCAGAAGTTTGATTCGTGCAAGTCGTTCTTTAGCTCACGAATTTCCTCACCCAGGCGCATCAACTGGTTGTCGATATTGTCGACTGGTATGTTGGGAATGGAACTAACACTCGACTCAGTAAGATTCGACTGACGAGTTGCGTTCGTAGCGACATCGAAGGCGTTGGCCGATGCGTTGTGCGGCTCACGCCGATATGTCTGGCGATGCTCCAGCACGGGATTTTTCTCGCTACCCAAGCGGGCGCTTTCGCGCAACGCGTTCGAAGAATAGCTTGACGAATTGATACGAGCGTCGGTGTCAGGGTCACCGAAATCCGAACGCCAGAATGGAATTGTCGCCAATCCCATAGTCGCTGCGGCTATTAACGAAACTAACATCTTGCGATGCCGTTTTGTAAAGTTGTGTCGAATTTCGCTGGGCAGTGCAATGCGGCTGGGCGCTCGCACATGCCCCAAGCAACTTCGCAATAGCTCCGCGGCTGCTTCGGCATCAGCAATTCGATGTGCTGCGGTTTTTTCCATGAATCGCGCGATGACTCGATCGAACCACGCCGGCAAAGATTCATTGACTTCAAATGCCGGACGATAAGCATCGTCACAAACGCGCCGTAGGACTGCTAGCGCGCTTTCGCCGCGAAACGGTGGTCGTCCCGTGGCCAGCGTGTACAGAACTGCTCCCAAGCTGTACAGATCCGAACGCGCATCGACGGACTCACCACGGGCTTGCTCGGGGCTCATGAAATGGGGCGTGCCGGTCACCATGCCGCTGGAAGTCATCGAAGCATCGTCGAGCGTCCGTGCCAAACCAAAATCGCTCAGCAGAACGCGATGGCCTCCTTCATCGAGCAAGATGTTCGCCGGCTTGATATCGCGATGGACCAATCCTTGCGCATGCGCGATCGTGAGAGCTTCGGCGATTTGCAATCCGATCGAAAGTACTTCGACCAGCGGCAGAGGCCCGGTCCGCTCCAGCTTTTGTTGTAAATTGCCGCCGCCAATCAGCGGCATGACGATGTATGGCAAGGCACTATCGGAAGTCACCGCATAAATCGGCACAATGTTCGGATGCACGACGGCCGCCGCAGCTTGCGCCTCACGAAAAAATCGCTGCCGAGCCAGAGCGTTGCCTGACAACATTGGCGATAGCAATTTCACGGCCAACGGTCGGTGTAATTCCGCATCCCAGACTTTCAGAACTACTCCCATGCCACCTTGGCCGATAATCGAACGTACGGGGCGTCCGTCCAGCAATCCAAGAACTTCCGGATCGTCGACTTTCTGAAGCAAGCGAATGATCCACGATTCGGTTTGCTCGTTGCTATCGCCAGCGACCATCCGATCTTGCTGGACCGGAGACAGGCTCAATTCGGTCGAGTCACCTAACACCGCGCGCGTTTGAGCCCATAACTCGGCAGTTCCCGCCATTTGCCCCAGTTCTTCGCGACATCGCGTACAAGAACTCAAGTGGTCAACTAACCGGCGTTCATCGGCCGCATTTAATTCGTTGTCGAGCAACTTTTTCAACGGACCTCGTCCGCACGAGCCGCTGTGAGCAATCATGTCGATTCCTCGCTGAACGGTTCCAAGAGTTTCTTGATGCGTGCCAGAGTTCGACAACGAGCGACATAGACTGCTCCGACGCTCATCGCCAACTGCTCCGCCACTTGTTCCGCGGCCATTCCATCGACCGCCGTTAACCAAAATGCCTGCCAAGTCTTGGCGCTAACAACATGGCGCACCTGATCGGCCGCCCAGCGAAACTGTTGCCGTCTAGCTTCGACATCGAAGTGGTCCGAATCCTGTCCGTCGGTATCATGAGACTTGTCAGGAATCCCGGTTAGCCGTCGAAAGACATCGCTCCGCCCAGTAGCCGTCTCCCGTCGCCGTCTGAGTAAGTCGATCGTGGCATGGCGAGCCAGCTTGCCAAGCCAACCCCGAAATCGTCCGTCGCGATGGAGATCGAAGGACGTAATTTTGCGGCAAACTGTCCACAACACTTCCTGCGACACTTCGCGAGCGTCGGCGTCTTGCAATCCAAACCGGCGAGCGATTTGATAGCACGTGGGTTCGTAAATCGCGCAGAATTCTCCCCAGGCCGCATTATCGCGAGCATTATGCAGGCGAGCAATCAAACTTCGGCGTGTGTCAGGGAATTGCATGCATGGATGCCTGTTACAGTGCGATAGCCAACATACTCTACACGCACGGCATCCGCCAATCCTTACACCAAAAGAAACGAAAGAGCGATAAGCCAGGAAGTAATTGTCGCTTCTTTAGAATTTCGGGCATGGGCCCGTTTGACTTGGGACTAATTCACTCCTGTATGAGCGCAAGATCTGAATCCCGCAGGGCAGGTTTTTCCTGCGGGATTATTCGAGAACTGGTGGTTTCGTCAACTCTTACTTCAATTCGCCACTGTCTTTGATAACAATTTTCTTTAGAGTATCACCGGAATCTGATCCCATAGATTCGACTTTCTTGACAACATCCATACCTTCAATCACTCGTCCAAAAATGACGTGCTTGCCGTCCAACCAAGCCGTTGGCACAGTGGTGATAAAAAACTGGGAGCCATTGGTATTGCGGCCAGCGTTGGCCATGCTGAGCAATCCAGGTTGATCATGCTGGAACTTGAAATTCTCGTCGGCGAATTTCTCACCGTAGATGCTCTCACCACCGGTACCATTGAAATTGGTAAAATCTCCCCCTTGGAGCATGAACTCGGGAATCACGCGGTGGAAGATACTCCCTTTGAAATGCAGCGGTTTGCCCAATTTTCCCTTGCCCTTCTCGCCTGTGCACAACGCACGGAAATTCTCGGCAGTCTTGGGCACATCGTCGGCAAACAGACCAATGACAATGCGTCCGGCATCCTTGTCATCGATGGTAACATCAAAGTACACCTTCTTGGTCACTTTTCCTTGTGAACCGGGTACAGCCAGTGCGGGTGTGGTAAGCATTGCGATTAGCCCCAAAGTCAATAGTTTCTTAAACATCAAAATTCGCTCCTCAAACTAAATTGTGACCGATTCCAAGTTCCACAAAACATGTAAGTTGTGTTGCGGAACTAAAAAATGGCTGCCAGGTTACGCCATGACAAGGCGGGCAATTCTACCCGCACCGCCGAGTTCCGCAACTCAGCGTAATGGGTGAAGGACGCGGTCTTTGGTTGTCGATCACCAGTAACTGCGTGGTTCGTTCGGGAAACTGCGCATACGTTGGCTGACAGTTCTTCTTGGGCAAGATACTGAGGCCTGTTCACGCGCGGTCCTCACATGCGTGCACATGTGTTACCCTGGGTGATCTATTTTATCGATGAGCGTGAAGATTCCGTGGAATAATTCTGGAACGAGTCCAATTGTCTTACGGCACATGGTGACTTGACAAGTAACTATTGTCGATTACAAATACGCACTCTAAAAGTCTTGCTCCTGGGAGTTTGTTGCTCCTGGGAGTTTGTTGCTCCTGGGAGTTTGTTGCGCACAGATTTCCAGGATTCTACTATGCAATTCAAGAGTTTTGCTCGGCACCTATTGTTAACGGCCATTGTCTCGGTTGTTTTGTGCGTTGAAGCGCGCGCACAGTCAGTAGCCATTGCCACAACGAGTCAGTCAGACAGCCTATACCAGAACGGCGACACGATATCTTGTACAACTGGCATTACATTTTCCACTGTAGCTGCTCCTGTTCCTACGATATTTGTTACGGTCCTCTATATTCCTGGCGGTACCCCTGGTTACCTGTATTCGCCTCTGGTACCGGTAGGAATAACAGGTGGATATTCAGTCGCCGCTTCGTATCCAACTACTGAGAACGATGACTATCTCAGCATTGTCGTTAAAGTCGGTTTCTTGGTCTATCCACCGCCCGGACAAGAGGGGCCACCAAGCCTTGTGATCCAACAAACATACAGCGGATACGAGTGGTGGAACTATTAAGATCGCTTTTGCGAAATCACCTGCATCAGTGTTGTCGTTGAAGCATAACTCTATACGAAAGAGGGCTTGATCGTGACGTATTGCGAGTGGGTTCTGGTTGCGATAGTTTTGTCTGGAGCTGCCCATGGGCAGATCAGCATTTCAATCTCAAACGAAACGAGCGGAGGATATGTAATTCCTAACCCAGACGACAAGCTTGAACTCGCATCATTACTGCGAAATCCAACCGTCGTGAAGGCGATTGGAATTCACGGCTCTCAATTAGAAGCGCTCGAAAAGATCTTCGTTGAAAATCGAGGATCTTTTCGCTTTACGCACCAGACAGGAGGCGAGTTGCCGTCCAAGGAAGAGTTGATTTCTAGGCAGCACATGCAGTACACAAGATCTGTCGCAGTATTAGACGAACTGCTTAGTCCTGATCAGTGGAAGTTGCTCCGACAGACGGCATTCCAAACCGAAATAGCAAGAATTGGGCTTGCCAATGCATTCGCGAACGGCCGCCTGGGAGCGGAGATAGGCGTCACGGAAAACCAAAAGACCCATTTGCTCAAAAAGGGAACTCAGATTCAATCAAAACTTGAACGAAAGATGATCGAGTTGCTGGTCGAAGCACAGGCAGAACTTGTGGCCGAATTAGGCACGGAACAACGATTGTTGGCAAAGCAAGCGTTGGGAAACCCAATTATTTTTCGGGACGAATTATTCAGAATTCCCCTAGAAAATCGTCCGAAATCCCTAGACCTGAACGACAAGAAATAAAGACTAGTGCGTTGTCACCACTAAATTCTTGGGTAGCGGAAGCGGTCAAGGCTTTCGTGTCATGGCCTGCGAAACTCATCGGTTTTGAACGTAAGAACGAAAGCCTAGTCTAGACCGCTTCCGTTACCCAAGAATTTAGTGGTGACAACGCACTAGGAGGAGTCTTGACAGCATATTGATTTGGCGATTCACCAATCCTGTCGAAGGCCCGAAGCGCTACTGCAAGCTGATGCGTAATGCTTGCGCATGTCCAGCGCGCAATTGTTCGATCGTTCGCAGACTTTCTTCGTCCAATTGCCAATTCGCTGCTTGGATGGTCTGGCTGATTTGGGCGGGACTGCGAGCACCCACGATCGCGGACGTAACCTCGGGCCGTCGCAGTACCCAAGCGATGGCCAGCTCGCCGACAGTACCGCCATACTTGGCCGCGATGGGCTTGAGGCACTCGACCAAGCCAAGATGCGCGTCGACTTGCGGTGGCTGAAATCGAATATCGCGCGAACGATGGTCGCTGGGTGGGAGCGCGGCGGCTCGCTGGGCAGTAAATTGCCCCGTAAGCAATCCTTTGTACATCGGGCTGTAGACGACCACTCCAATTCGATTGGCTCCACAGAAAGGCAATATCTCGCGTTCGACATCGGGAACAATCAAGCTGTACGGAGGCTGCAAAGAAGCGACCGGATGAATCGCTTGCAATCGTCGCATTTGGTCGACATTATGGTTGGACACACCGATCTCGCGGACCTTGCCTTGGCGTTTCAGTTCTACCAGAGCCGACCAACCTTCCTCGATGTCTTCGTCCGGTTCGGGCCAGTGCAGTTGATAGAGGTCGATGCTATCGATTCCCAAACGCTGCAAGCTTCCTTCGCACTCGGCGATCACGCTTGAGCGTTTGAGTATCTTGTCGATCGTATCCGGATCGCGCATGACTCGCCCGCACTTCGTAGCAATGATCGGTCGCCGCGCTGGGCCAAGCTCTCGCAGAGCCTGGCCAACCAATTCCTCCGATCTACCGCCGCCATAGACGGCTGCCGTATCGATCCAGTTGATTCCCAGATCGACGGCTACTCTGATCGCATCGATGGCATCGCGCTGGTCTTGATGCCCCCAGCCAAACTTCCAGTCGCCGCCTCCAATCGCCCAGGAACCAAAACCAATCTCTGTAAGTTCCAAATCGGTCGTACCGAGTTTACGAGTTTTCATGCAGCATCCCACGTGTAGTAAAGTCGTTGATCAATTGCGGTTCGTTATGAAACAGTTAAACGTGGCATAGGCTTCCAGCCTGTGATTGGAAGTCCACAGGCATGGAAGCCTATGCCACTGATGTATCGAACGATGCTACCTGCTACGTCATCGAGATCTGGCGTCCCAAACATTCCAGCAGGAACTCGATGATCTCAATCTGCCGAACTGCTTCGTCCAGGTCTTGTCCCCAAGTGTAGATGCCATGGCGGCGAATTATATAGCCGTGTGTAATTGGTCGCTGTGCGTCGGTCATTGCGGCCGATACTCGTTGGGCAAGCACGGGGATGTCTTGAGTATTTTCAAAAATCTTCAACCATTCTTGATGCTCGTGCGTCGTCACGCCACGGAGTCCCTTGAGCATTTCAAAACCTTCGAGCAAGATGCCGCCTTGCGCTACGAATCGCTCGGAAAGAACCGTCGACCAAACGCTGTGAGTATGCAACACGGCGCCGACATTGGGCTGAGCCGCAGCCACGCAATGCAACATAGTTTCGGCGGAGGACTTGGGTTGGCCCGAGCAAGTTGGTTGGCCACGCTCGTCCACCAGCACAAAATCGCCAGGCTGCAACCGACCTTTGTCCTTGCCGCTGGCAGTGACCAGCAAAGTCAGCGGATCTCGCTGTACGACGACACTGTAATTGCTACTGGTACCCAGCGACCAACTACGTTCCCAAAAATTCTTGCCGACAGCTCGCAAGTGTTCGATCTGCTGAGCATAAGGCGCTAACAAACTGGTTAAAGCCGAGTTTGATTCCGGTGTTTGCATCGATTGTCTAGCGGTATATAGGAGGGATTATCCAATGAGAATTATGTATGGCTCAGGTGTTCCAGGTCGGAGGCTCATTCAGCTATGCATGCGGGGCAGCGGATTGCCGCGCCCGATAATCTGCGATTCTGCCGCGGACAATTCGTTCAAACGAGCTTTCACGATCTCGTCTGATGCAAAAGTCTTGGCCAGTCGCACGTAGGTCGAATGATGGCTCGCCTCAGTCTCGAATAGCGAGCTGTAAAAACTAGACAGTTCGCGATCGTCGACGTGTGTTGCCAGTAAACTGAACCGTTCGCAACTGCGAGCCTCGATCAAACCCGAGACCAGCAACCGATCGACCGCGCGGTCAGGTTCGTGTGGTCGCAGTAGTGCGTTCAGCTCGCGACCATAATGCCCTGGTCGTTGTTTACGAAATGGGATTCCTCGTTCGTCGAGGATTTTCATGACCAAGTGAAAATGCTCCATTTCTTCTTGCACTATTACGGTCATGGCGACCACTAGGTCACGATGGTCAACATAGGTTCCCATGATGCTCATCGCAGTGGCAGCGGCCTTGTATTCGCAATGCGCATGATCGACAAGGATCTCGTTCAAATTGCCAGCAACCTGCAGCAACCAGCTCTGATGGGTGTTACTTTGTAAGCTTAACATTCGTCGAACAAACCCAGGATAGCAGGACCGTCGATCTGCAGCGAACTAGGACCGGTTCATGTACGAATCAATCGTTTCATAAGGTAGCGAACATTAGAATCTGTGGAAACGTTTTGCGAAAGGTGAAACGATGGTCTACTTAACCAGCAAATTCAGGGCATCGCCCCTTCGACCTGCGTGCTGAATATCCTAGAATTAGCCTAGCCTGCGCCATCTGGTTCCGACCGATCTACTCTTAGCTGCATCAAAAAAGCGTTCATGGTACTTTTGTCCGCGGATCGCATTTCGAAGACCTTTGGCGACAATACGGTCCTGGATGGAGTCAGTTTGGAGATTCGCGCTGGCGACCATTTGGCGCTGGTCGGTCCCAATGGCGCGGGAAAAACAACTCTTCTGCGAATACTGACAGGCCAGCAAACCACGGACGGGGGCAATGTCGATTGGCCGACCGGGGCCAGCGTTGGTTACTTACAACAGCATCCTACTTTCGCCGAAGTGGATACCGTTTGGAGCGTTGCGGCCGCAGCAGTCGGAAACGTGGCCGAGCTAGCTCACGAAGCCGAGCGCGTCGCCCAGCGATTGGCTCAGGCTGCGGAGCCAAAAGAGCACGCCAAACTACTTGAACAATTTGATCGTCTGCAGGCCAAGCTCCAGCATAGCGACGCCTACTTTTGGGAGCACCGCGTCGAACGCATCTTGCAGGGGTTGGGGTTTTCTAATTCGTGGTACGATCGTCCCGCAAGAAAATTGAGCGGTGGTCAGCAGAATCGTTTGATGCTGGTCTGCCTTCTACTGGCCGATCCCGATTTGATGATTCTCGACGAACCAAACAACCACTTGGATATCGAATCGACCGAATGGCTGGAA
>SYJV01000264.1 GCA_005798335.1 Planctomycetaceae bacterium
CTAAACGCAATACCGTTCAACGAAGGTGGGATAAGCTTCCAGTGTGACAATATCTTGTGCAAGCAATGGCGAAACTCCGCTACAGGTTGACAAGCTGGAAGCTTATCCCACGTTCGTTGAACGGTATTGATTCTAAACGCGTTTGATTTCTCAGGGCATTCTGCACCCTCACTCGCCTGTGGACCAACCCGCAAGAGTTCTTGAGGGAAAGTTTGACGGCGTCGGCGGAGGCGGTACGTTCAAGCAGCGCGAGGGACAAGGCTCCTCACCCGAATACAAGTTCCTTTTGCGAGTCAGTGGGTGCGATGCGCCGATTCGCCAGCGATTCTCGCAACCGGAGACGCTTGGGACCCTTTCAGATGTTGAAATGTGCATACTCTCACATTCTACTGCAATTCTTCACCCGCGTCTGTTATAAATCGGAAACCATAAACTAACCTACTTTAACGACTCCTCGCGAGCATTCGCATGCAATTAGGAATACTTAGTAAGGTAATCGCGCGGCCGACGCTTGAGGAAGTGTTGGACACAATCGCTGCGTTTGGCTTGGAGTGTTTGCAATTCAACTTTGAAAGTGCTGGACTTCCGCCGATGCCGGACGAGTTGCCCCACGGACTTGCCAAACGAGTTCGCGATGCGGCAGCCGGACGAGGACTGACGATTGCGTCGGTGCAAGCGACCTTTAATATGAGCCATCCAGATCCGGAGCAGCGGCGCGCGGGTCTTCGTCGGCTGCAACTGATCGCGGATGCTTGTGCCGATTTAGAAACATCGCGTATCGCGATTTGTATTGGCACTCGCGACTGGTCCAACATGTGGCGATACCACGAGGAGAACAGTTCTCAGGAAGCGTGGTCCGATATGCTTGCCTGCGTTAGTGAAGGGGTTGAAATCGCCAAAAAGACGGGAGTCACGTTGGCGTTCGAACCTGAAGTAACCAATGTAGTCGATTCCGCTAAGAAAGCTCGACAATTACTCGACGAAATCGCGTCACCGCACCTCAAGATTACGATGGATGCCGCGAATTTGTTTCATGCGGGCGATCTGAGTCGGATGACTGAAGTAATGCAGCACGCCTTTGCGCTGTTGGGAAACGATATCGTTCTGGCGCATGCAAAAGATCTCAGTCACGATGGAGATGCAGGGCATGAGCCAGCGGGACATGGGTTGCTGGACTACGAACTCTATGTGTCACTGCTCGCCCAAATTGGTTTCCGAGGACCGCTGCTGTTGCATGGACTCGACGAGTCACTGGTGGCAGGCTGCGTCGCGTTCCTACGTCGCAAGCTGGCTGGGATGGAGTGAATCAGCGCCGACGGATTTCGCAGGGACTACTTGAGGTTAATACTTGTAAATATCCACTTGCTCCGATTGAGAATCGGTACAATGAATCGCCAGCAAGAGTTTCGTTTATGCAGTCGCCGAACAAGTGTGCCGGCTTACAATTAGGCATCCTCTGTGGGGGTGGTCTCGGTTTGAGCTGATTAACTGCAAATGGACTGTTCTCTAAGACGACAATTCGACTCATTTAGTTAGGTGCGTTATGGTGTTTCGTAGAACCCGAATTTGGATTGCGTGTCTGATTGTTATCGCCTTAAGCAGTCAAATAGTCGTTCGGGGCGTTGAACCGCGCGCTGCTGAGTTATTGCCATCCAGTACGTTGGCCTATTTTGAGATCAGAAATCCACAGCGCTTGATTGACTTTGTTCTCGATCACCCAATTCGCAACAAGATTGAGGCTCTGGAACAAGTCAAGCGAGCTAAAGAGGAGCGCAAGTACTTAGAGTTCAAAGCCGTTGTTGCGATGGTCGAAGCTAAGCTGGGTCAGCCCTGGCGAAAACTGTTGTCGCAAGTCGCTGGCCAGTCGCTGGCCCTTGCATTCGATCCAACCAATCGAGGCTCTGCATTGATCGTTCATACTGCCGATGAGTCGACGGCAACCAATTTAGTCGAAGCAGTTGTTGGATTAGCGCAAAGCGCGCCGGGAAATGCGCGTAACAAGAATCGAATTCAAACAGCCGAATATCGAGGAACAAAAGTTTACTCGCTGGACAAAATTAGACTCGCTGTCGTAGGCCAAATGTTGATCGTTACCAACAACGGCGAGCAAGGCAAGCAACTGCTGGACGCGTATTTTGATCGACCTCAGAAAACACTTGCGACTGACGCGAATTACTTGCGAGCGGAATCGTTGGTCGACGATGCGATTATTTGGTCGTATGCCAACGTTGCAACGTTGCGCCAAGCGGGCGGATTGGCCAAGTTCTTCAAAGGACCGAAGGACAATCCCGTCATCGAACTGTTGTTGGGTGGCGTGTTTGGTACTTTGCAAAACACTCCTTTGGTGGCTTTGTCGATGCAATTGGAAAATCAGTCGATCGGCCTAACTGCCACGGCACCTTACGATGCCGCATGGACTGGCGAGTCGAGAGAGTATTTTTTGGGGACAGACGGCAAGGGCTCGGCCGGCCAGTTGCTAACGGTAAACCAAAGGATGTTGGCGCTTAGTGCTTACCGCGATATTGCCGGCATGTGGTTGCGTTCCGACGATCTGTTCAATCAAAAGATCAATGACGACTTGGCTAAAGCCGACAGCAATCTATCCACATTCTTCGGCGGAAAAGACTTCGCCGAAGACATTTTGGCAGCCATGCGACCGGAGTTGCAATTAATTGTAGCGCGGCAATCCTTTGTTGATGCTCGGCCTGTACCTACCATTAAACTGCCAGCTTTCGGCTTAGTCGCCGATCTCAAGGACCCAATCAAAATGCAACCCGAACTGCGCCGCACATTCCAGAGCGTCATAGGATTCTTGAATATTGTCGGAGCTATGAACGGTCAACCGCAACTCGAATTGGACATGGAAAAATCGGATCAATTGCAGTTGATTACGTCGAGATATTTACCTGACAGCCAATCAACAGATACGGCAAACGTGCGCATTCATCACAATTTCTCGCCTTCGATAGCATTTGCCAAGGAGCGGTTCGTAATTGCCAGTACCCAAGAGTTGGCGCGAGAGCTGGCTTTCGCGAAGATGGCGGCTGGCGAAAGTGCGAGCTCACCGGCAGGAACCAGCGTGAATACTCGCGCGCTGATCGACATTAAAGCTGGACGCGAGATTCTGGCGGATAATCGCAGCCAATTGATTGCGCAAAATATGATCAAGGAAGGGCAGACCCAAGTCGAAGCCGAAGCGGCGATTTCGACTCTGCTCGAATTAGTTGGCTGGCTCCGCACCGCAACGTTACGTCTTGAAACCTCTCAAGATGTGATGAAGTTAGCTGTAACCGTCGAGACGAGTTCTCTAGGTGATTGACGAAGATGAACATCCGCCTTGACAGCATCGATGCCGATTGGGCTTGGCACGCCTACAAACCAAACAGCGAACACCCATGGAATAAACGCTTGGCTGCGCATCTTTTTCGGCGCGCGGCGTTTGGCGGCAACTATGAACTATATGACCAGGCGTTGTCGTCGTCACCCGAAGTAATTGTACGACAATTAATGGACCAGCCTGCTCAGGCTGCGGAGCAATTGAACCAGCAACGTCAGCTCGCTCAAACGCTGCTGGCCACAGGAAACGCCAAGCAACTATCGGCTTGGTGGGTCCACGCGATGCTATCCACGCCGCGCCCATTGGTCGAGCGCATGACATTGTTTTGGCATGGACATTTTGCAACGAGTGCCGAGAAAGTGGGCGAAACGGTCATGTATCGGCAGAACGAGTTGCTGCGACAATCGGCTTTGGGGAGCTTTCGGCAGCTAGTCCACGATATTGCTCGCGATCCTGCTATGTTGGTCTATCTGGATTCTACGACCAACCGCAAATCACATCCCAATGAGAACTTTGCTCGGGAGTTGATGGAACTGTTTTGCTTGGGAGAGGGCAACTACAGCGAGCGCGATGTTCAAGAATTGGCTCGGTGTTTTACTGGTTGGGAAATTCGACAGGACAAGTTTCGCTTCAATCGATTCCAGCATGACGGTGGGACCAAGACTATTTTTGGCCGAGCGAGCCAGTTTCCCGATAGCGAAGCCATTGATTGGATACTTGAGCAGCCGCAGTCGGCCGTGTTTGTGGTGAATAAACTCTTTCGTCTATTTGTCGCTGATGAACCGTCACCTCCGCACAAGTTGCTTCAGCCGTTGGCAGACGAATTGCGCACAAACGATTGGAAGATTGGTCCGATCATCCAGCGGATTCTAACCAGCCAGTTGTTTTACTCCGTCTTCGCTGTAGGAAAAAAGGTTCGTTCACCTGTCGATCTGGCCGTTGGATTAATGCGTTCGTTGGACGGTTCCACTAACAGCCAACAATTGGGCCAGGAATTGCATCAACTTGGACAGGGGCTGTTCTATCCACCCAATGTCAAGGGTTGGGATGGCGGTCGGGCATGGATCAATTCGTCGACGATCCTATCTCGTGCGAATTGTATTGGTCGAATGGTACGAGACGATAAAACTCGTTTTGCCGGATTGAAACTGGCTGAGTATATCGAAACTAAGCTCAAACTGAGTTCGCCGAACCAATGGATCGAATATCTCGAGGAGATGTGGTTGGCAAATCCACTGCGACCAGCGGTGCGCGAGCGGCTCAACGCTAATTTTTCTCGCAACACAGATACCGACCAATGGTCAACTGAGCTGTTGCAAACGATTAGCGCTCTGCCGGAAGCGCAGTTGGGATAAACACTTCGGCAAAAGTAAGTTCGTGGAATTGTCCAATGTAGGGGTGAAAAAGAAATGGCAGCAACTCGTCGCAAATTCCTTTCAACAGCCGCTGGAACGGGCGCCGTTATTTCTATCGGTTCGCAGATCCCGCCGTTTTGGTTGGAGGCGGTTGCGAACGAAAATGCGCGACGTGAGACTGTATTAGTTGTTGTACAGATGTCTGGCGGCAACGATGGACTTAACACTATCGTACCCTTTCGCGACGAAGCGTACCGAAAGGCTCGCCCGCAGATTGGCATTCCGACGACGGGTGTTTTGCGCATCGATGACGAATTTGGATTCCATCCGTCCGCCCGAGGCTTCGCAGATTTGCTGGAATCGCATCGATTGGCCATCGTACAGGGTGTTGGGTATCCACATCCCAATCGGTCGCACTTTGAATCGATGGATATTTGGCATACTTGTCAGCACAAAGGAGGTTCGCGCGCCAGCGGCTGGCTGGGCCGATTTTCTGAAGCCGATCCTTCGAATTCAACCGATATTTCTGGTGTCTACTTGGGCGATGGCAAGTTGCCACTTGCACTGGTTGGTCGCAAGACTCAATCGCTTTCTATTAGCTCTCCGGAGTCTTTTCGATTGACGGAACAAGATAATCTGCAGCTCGGACAAGTGCTCAAAGAACTTTCTGCTCCGCTCCCAGAATCGCCCGACGAATTATTGGGATTCTTGCAGTCGAGTACCGCTAGCGCGCTGGCGGCTAGCGAAAAAATCACTGCGTCAATGAAGGAATATCAGTCGGGAGTATCGTATCCAGACAGCGGCTTGGCCCGCAAGCTGCGGATCGTCGCACAGCTAATTGCTGCGGACATACCAACGCGCGTGTACTATGTGGAACTGGATGGGTTCGACACTCATTCACAACAACCCGACGCTCATGCCGCACTGCTAAGCGAATTGTCGCTTGCCAGCAAAGCATTCCTCGACGACATGGCAGATCACGGCCAGGGAAATCGTGTATTGCTGTTTTGTTTCAGCGAATTTGGTCGACGGGTTGCAGAGAACGCAAGCGAAGGAACAGACCACGGAGCCGCCGCGCCCGTCTTTCTCGCTGGCAAACCTATCCAATCTGGCTTGATTGGCAAACACCCCAGCCTAGCCGACTTGGACGATGGCGACCTGAAACACCATACCGATTTTCGCCAAGTCTACGCTGCGCTACTGCAAAACTGGCTCGGTTGGGACAGTGTGGCGATTCTGGGACGTCGCTTCGATCCCGTCCAAGTATTTTGAATTCGTTGCCACAACCAACTAATCCCAATCAGGCAAGAGATATAGATCGGTTTCGATGGGTTTCTTGATTTGGTCGATCAGCGAATAACGTATCGGTTGTGGAAGAATCGCGCGAAATCGCGAGATGGCCTCGCGAGGCGAAAATCGATTGAGCAACTGCTGCAATTCGCTGCGCAATCGATCTGCATCGAAATCCTTGATGTCGTCCAACCCGTCCGATACTGCATCGAGAAAACCATCCAGACGATCGACCAAGAATGATTTGTTGCTGCCGTCGTGGACGGCCAGAACTTCGCGCCCATCGTCGTCTTGTTCCGCCGCACGTCGCGACTGTTCGATCAAGAAACTCTCAATGGCGAACTGCCATTTGTCGCGAACTTTGTTAATCATTTCTTCATCGATCTCTAACCCCTCGGCTTTGAAAACTTCCACGATTTCGTCGCGGTTGAGGCCACCGCGTCGAATCCGCCAAGCCATTTCGTCGGCATAGAATCTTTCATAGCGTCTGGGCACGTCTTCGTCTATGACAGGTTTTGCAGGATGCTGCTCCATCCGCTTCGTCGCAATTCCTAGCATTTTCGTTATAATTCGCACGTTTTCTGAAATACGCTTGTCAATGTGCTGGCACTCAAGCACACCATGGGGCGCGAAATACACTTGGCTAGGGTAGTTATGAACTTGAACAAAGCCTCCCAGTTTTTTCTCGAACAGAAACTCGACGTACGGTTCAGGCAGCTCCGGGCTGTATAGAATGACCGCCATCATTTGTCCTTGGACGTCCATGAAGAATCTCTTCAACTTGTCGTCCTCACCGCGAACGCAAAAATCACCAACGTATCGAAAACCTGAGCGAGTGAGCGACCTGGACGCTTTTTCGAGCACTTTCTCGACTTCCTTGTGGTTGCTCCACGATACGCCTTCCTTGTGAACTAGCTCGATCACCATGGGGGGAATCTCCATATTTGAGAATTCCCAATCATTTTCGTCACCGAAATTGCCATGGTCGCTGGAATCGTCGAATCCAATCGTTCTATCGAAATTGGCATCAAGATACGATCGAATCTTCTTGCGCATGCGGTATGCGAATACAAAATAGCCAACAATCAACGCAATCACCGCCAATAATACGAGACCTCCGATGATCGCAAGGAAGCCAACTAGAATTTTAATGAGCATGTGACTATCCTTTTTACCTACCAACCTACACTAATGCTAAGACAGGAAAAGAACTCGTCGTTTTGGATGACATGCGCCACTGGGCTGCCATTGGAAACTTGTTATTCTTGCGCAGCCTTACCTGCCCAAACATCCGCGCTATTGCAACGGTCGATTTAATTGTATCGATGCAGTCGATAAACTTGATTTAGTTAGTCTGACCAGGATTGCATACAATGTGCCATAAGCAGCCATGCTTGGCAACCATCGCCTAGTCAGTGTCCCACAGTCAAAACCGGAAAAGTACGGGTTACATTATATGAGAACTCACACCCAGTTCTTCGCGAGCACCGCCGTTTTTCTAGCGTGCATGAGTTTGGCGGCATGGACGTTCGTTGGATTTTCCACCAACTACCTTCCAGCGCAGAATCCGGCTTCCAAAAGCGTCGAGAACATAGATTTCTCTGGCGAGTTACCGCGCATCGCTCCCAAATCTCCGGCGGAAGAACTGGCCACCTTTGAATTGGTCGATGGATACAAGATTGAATTAGTTGCTGCAGAACCGCTGGTGGTCGATCCGGTCGCGTTCGCTTTTGATGGTCGTGGAAGACTGTTTGTCGCTGAGATGATCGACTACAGCGAGCAGGCCACCGAACACTTGGGCAAGATCGTTCGCCTGGAAGATACCGATCGCGATGGCAAGTTCGACAAACGCATCGTGTTTGCGGAGAAACTCTCGTGGCCAACCGCACTCTTTCCGTGGAAGGATACAGTTATTGTCGCAGCGCCACCGCTGTTAACAGTTTTTCGTGATGCCAACGACGATGGAACCTCTGAATCCCATGAAGTTCTTTCCGATAGTTTTTCGCGAGCCAACGTACAGGGACTGACGAACAGTTTTCGCTGGACCGTCGAAGGCTATATTCACGCAGCCACCAGCAGCAGCGGAGGGCAATTTGGTCCTCAAGACGCTTCCCAATCACCATTGGTATTGCGTGGACGCGACTACGTAATTGATCCGATCACTCGAAAAGTGCGCGCTGCCAACGGCGGTGGCCAACACGGGATGAGTTTCAATCGCTGGGGAGACAAATTCGTCACCAGCAACAGCGACCATTTACAACAAGTATTAGATCTCGACTCGTGGATCAACGCTCAGAAAACCTCAGTGCCCATACCTAGCCTGCGACGTAGTATTGCCGAGGACGGTCCCCAGGCTGAAGTTTATCGCAGAAGTCCGGTCGAACCCTGGCGCATTGTGCGCACAAGATTACGAATCAGTGGTCAAGTTCCAGGCGTGGTCGAAGGTGGTGGACGAGCTGCTGGCTATTTTACCGGCGCCACCGGAAATTGGGTCTTGGACAGTGAAGCAGGATTTGGAGATCCTCAATTCGATACCGCAATCGTGTGCGATGTTGGCAGCAATTTGGTTCATCGCAAGCGATTGATCCCGCAAGGACTCTATTTCAGCGGTCAGAGAATCGATGCGCAAAAGGAATTCCTCCGCTCCAGCGATATTTGGTTTCGCCCGGTCCAAATCGGCGATGGTCCGGACGGAGCGCTGTACATTGCCGACATGTACCGCGAAGTTATCGAACACCCTTTGAGCTTGCCCCCGGTGATCAAACGTCATCTCGACTTAACGAGCGGCAATGATCGTGGACGAATTTGGCGAGTGGTTCCTGTTGCCCAACAAAACCGCAAAGTAGATTGGTCTCTCGCTTATTTGTCCAACTTGGAACTTACGCGAAAACTCGATCACCCAGTTGCTTGGCAACGCCGTATGGCGAGTCAACTGCTAGTGGAACGCAACTCCACCGATGTCGCAACCGAGCTCACGCAATTATCCACAACCAGCCCAAAACCCGAGTCCCGTATCTTAGCGCTGCACGTGCTCAATCGAATCGGCAAACTTGTTCCCGATACGCTCGCAAAGCTAATTGGTGACAAACACGCAAGAGTCCAAGAACACGCAATTCGCGTGGCGCGCATGAACGGCCATTCAGGTCAACTAGCCACTAGCCTGCTGTCGGCTGCCACGACCGCCGATGTCCATGTCCAACTTGAGCTGGCGATGTCAGCCACCCAGCTCGAAATCGATCAGCGCATGAAACTCCTCCGATCTTTCGTAGCATCGTCCCGAGACCCGATTTTGCGATCGGTGATATCCGTTGCCGCTGGTGACCAAAGCGTGCAATTGATCGCTCGCCAAGACACGTCTCCGGCTCTCGACGGCGATGAGCTCTCACAATGGTTGACCCTGCTGCTGCCCACTTGGGCACAGCAAGTTGCCAACTCTACTGGCGCGGCGCCCGAGCAACTCCGGGAAGCGATTGTGTCCGGCTTAACGTCCAACATTGCGTCGCAAAAACACGCTTGGCTAACGGCACTTTGCAATCTACCAACTGCGCGCCAGACCCAGCCTCTACTGTCGTTGCTTGCTGGCGCTCAGCACCAAGAATTGGAAACTTATATTGAACAATCGGTATCCAGCGCCGTGGATTCGTTAGAAAAATCCGCCGAGGACACGAAGTCGATCGCGAAACTAGCTTGGTTACGACTGCTCCCATTACAGATGCGAGCAAACTGGTCCGATAGAACATTGAAAGCAACATTTCCCACGCAGGCTCAAAGCCAAGTCGCTGAGTCATTGCTGTGGGCGGATGTTCGCGCGGGTACTGAGGAGTTAATTGGCCGAGCGCAGCAGATGACCCCAGCAGTGCAACAAATTGTACTATCGCGACTGATGCGCTACAGCCAATCTTTAAATGCGGTGGCTGATGCGATTGAACAGAAGAAAATTGCAACCTCTCAAATAGCACCTGATGTTCGGCGCCAATTAATCAACGCTGCCGATGCGGGTCTCAAGGAGCGATTCACCAAATTGCTCGATACCGCTTCACCTGATCGACAAAAAGTAATCGATCGTTATCGAGAAAAACTGGCCGCCGACGCGGTGACCAATGTTTCTGCCGCCGCTCGAGGCCGAATTTCGTTCCAACGAGTATGTGCGAACTGCCACCGATTGGCCGACATGGGAAATGACGTCGGGCCACCACTAAAGCAACTGGCTGATAAGAGCCCCGATCAACTGCTGGACACGATTCTCGATCCAAACAGGGAAGTGGATCCACGCTTTCTCGGATATTCCGTGCTCATGTCGGATGGTCGAGTTATCGCAGGCATCATCCAAGACGAATCGTCTTCCCAAATCGTCTTAGCTGAATCAGGAGGCAACAAACACACGATTTCGCGAGGCGATATTGAACGGCTGCAAAGCACAAAGATGTCTCTCATGCCCATTGGCTTGGAAGAGCAACTCACGCCAGAACAATTGAGCGACTTGATCGCATTTCTGAAACAAGTCGGCCAACCCTAGCGTTGCAGCGATTCGCCGGGCGAGTACATGCGTATGTACTTCGACGAGAACTCAATGGCTCAATGGGTTGACAACTCGTTCCCAAGCCGGAGCTTCGGGAACGAGGAACCAATTGTTTCCAGCGTTTTACGGCCATCGGTCAAAATCAGTGGACGTTTTTATGAGCTGTTGGCGCGGCTGGCTTTTTTGGCGCGCCGTGAGCGTCTTCGCCTTGAGTGGTTTGGTGCGTGTCCACTAAGTGATCGGCTTTTTTGGGTGGAGCCGCACGAAATTTCTGGACGGTTTCTGACAGAAGAAAGACTTCAACGCGCGCGTTTTTGTCTTGGCTTTGCTTCGAACCGTCGAAGAAGAGTGGCTCGTGCGGCCCAGCGACTGCGATTCGCAACCGATCGGCTTCAACGCCTAACGCCATCAGTTGCTTCATCACTATGGAACTACGTTTGTAAGACAGTTCCCACATTTGATCGTCTTGGCCAGTTCCGATCATCGCAGGCGCCACATGTCCACGCACTTCTATCTTGTTAGGAAGTCCAACCATTCTCGGGACAATTGCCTTGAGACGCTTCATGCTTGCAGCGTCGATCTCAGAGCTGTTTACATCAAACGTCACAATTGTGCCAACCGTGGTCCTTTCGGGCGCGCGAACCGTTACCAACTTGGGCTGCTTCATATCGGGCGCTTCCGGGTCCTCGTGAGGCACTTCTCGAGGATTGCTCCCATCAAAATTCTTGTCGGTCTTCGTTTGACCTGCTTTGGCCTCCTTCAGCGTTGGATTGCGTGCGCGATTGGAATTCATCCGCGATTTGGCCCAGGGGTCTTTAAAATACTCAGCGACGGCAGCTTTCTTCTCTTGGTCCTGGCCCACTAACCACATTACCATGAAAAAAGCCATCATCGCAGTAACGAAATCAGCATACGCGACTTTCCACGCACCACCACCCTTGCCAGCCATAATCAAAACATCCTTAACGCACTACCGAGCGGTTGTCCAATAATATTGCGGCGCTGCTCATGTATCTTGCGACGTGTCCCAACAATCTAGTGTCTAAATCGAATAGCCTGGTTCACAAAACACATTGCCGACCGAGGGTTTATTTAAGTACTAGCAAACTAGTCGCCGTACGAGTCTACTTCTTTTAACATTTCATCGAGTTTCTCAGCCGACGGTCGTACGTCGGGTGGCAAACCGCGACGGGCTGCCTCCACAGCGACCTTGGGCGGCATATCGTTCATAAATGAAGTAACCGCTAAGGCAATCGTTCGCAGAAAAACCGCTTCGTTCAGTCCGATAAATTCCAGTTTGACAACCAACGGCGCAATAAAACCGTAAGACATTAAGATCCCAAGAAATGTCCCCACTAGGGCAGCACCGACTTTATGGCCAATTTCTTCAACCGGCCCACCAATGTGTTCCATCGTTACCACGATTCCTAGAACTGCAGCCACAATTCCGAACCCAGGTAAACCGTCGGCAGTCTTCGAAAGAATGCCAGCAGGAGCATGATGCGATTCTTCGGCTGCTTTGATTTCTACTTCCAGCAGCATTTCCATTTGCGCAGCGTTGACGCTGCCATCCACCAGCGGTCCAAACGCTCCTTTGATGAATTCCGTGATATGGTGATTGTGAGCGATCTTGGAATAACGCTTAAATATCGTACTATCGTGCGGATTGCCAACATGCTGTTCGATCGCCAGTAGTCCATCGCGCCGTGCTTTGCGGAACAATTGGTAAAGCAGTCGGAACAATTCTTCATACATTGGTTTTGAAAACGGATTTCCCTTGAAGGTAGAGATTAACCCCTTCATGAGGTCCTTTAATACATTCATCGGTGACATAATGATCATGGCACCAAGTGCTGATCCTCCAATGGTCACCAACTCCGATGGATGGATTAATGACCCAACAGATCCTCCTGCCATTGAAAATCCACCAAGGACTGATCCCACAACCACAATCAAGCCGATAATTGTCAACATAGGCCGCTCGCTGTGACAAGCACAATCGATAGTTTATGCGCAATGTGCGCAGTTCATTCGCAGTACTATCGTCCTGTCCTGACGATGAACTTTTGTCAAGATTAAACGAGTACGGAAACTCTGCGGGGCGGTTAGTAGATTGTGACGATTATTCGCAATGAAGCGTTAATATCGAATTGTGGACATAAGAGCACTCTCTTATTTTCCTACACCGATACACACAATGAATTCGTGCCGTTCTTGCCCGTCGTATTTCGCCACTCGGGCGTAGATATGGTCGTAAGCAACGGTAGGAGTTGCGTACACTTCTTCTCCCAATTTGTTTTCCGCCAGAGATTTGAACTCGGCCGGATTTGCCTCAAAGACGAACCATTGGCCAGCTTCATTTACCGCGATGATGTGGTTACCGACCATTACGGGCGAAGCGGTGAAAGTACCACCCAGTCGCGCTTTCCACTTTTCGATTCCCGTCGAGCATTCCCAGCACTTGGCGATACCTTCGTCGAGCACTGCGAACAAATGGCCATCGCTAACCAGCATCGAAGGGACGTAGACTCGCGTCGAATTCTCCCACACTATTCTCCCAGAACCGTCTGCTGCGACTGCCGCTAAGTGATTCTTGGGATAGCCGCCGCTGGTGAAAATTAATTTGCCGTCGGTGACTGTAGACGTCACGCACTCAGTCGTCGAACCGGGTATCTCCCATAAGGATTTTCCTGTCCCGGGATCGAGCCCCGCAACTAAATCACAACCAGTCAGCAGAACTTGCGTGCGGCCGGCAACATTCAACAATATGGGAGAAGTATAGTTGGCCAGCGCAGGACGTGCGTGCCGCCAAACTTCCTTGCCAGTAACTCGATCTAGACTAACAATCGCGCCCCCAGCACGACTGTCAGCAGATACGATGACTTGCGATTCATACAGCGTTGGCGAAGCTCCAAATCCCTGATGAATCAGGAAGTCTGCGACTCGTGTTTGCCAAAGTAGATTTCCTTGCATGTCCAGAGCCGTTGCATGGACGGCACCATTATTCAGGAAATTGATGAACAGCCTTTTGCCATCGCAAGCTACAGTGGACGACGCAAGCGACGACTTCTTGTTACCTTTTTCGGTAAAGCCGCCGACATGGACCTTTGTTTGCCATAGTACATTCCCATGGTGCCGATCCAAACACAATACCGATTGGGTTTGGGAAGCTTGGTCCGCAGTTGCCAGATACAATCGGTCGCCTACCACCGCGATGCTGCCATGTCCTTTGCCCGGAATCGCCGTGCGCCACGCGACGCTATCCGTATCACTCCAAGAAAGCGGCAGGTTTTGACTGGACCGTACAATGCCGTCGCGATGCGGGCCACGCCACCACGGCCAATCTCCCTCTCCAAATTGAATTGCTTCGGCCTTGCCAAGTGGCTCTACAGCATTGCCGTCGATCGCGAGAATCAAGGTGATGAGCAAAGTCACGAGAACGATGACGTCAACGGGTCGGGGCATCAATGGTTTCCTCATACTTGATCAGAGATGAACTAATACATTAACGGACTATATATTTACCAAGCCGATTTCATTCGCAACTGCGATTGTTGAACTGCGTTCCTTGTGCACCAATTTTACTGCCAGCCGCGCCGCCGAATATAAACTGCTGGGATTCGCCTTGCCCTGCCAAGCGATGTCGAGCGCGGTTCCATGATCTACGCTGGTTCGTATGATGGGCAATCCCAACGTTGTATTAACAGCAGAATCGAATGCAAGCGCTTTGACTGGAATATGCCCCTGGTCATGATACATGCAGACAAACGCATCGGTTTGGGCTCGTCTAGCTGGCAGAAACGCAGTATCGGGTGGCAATGGTCCGTCGACATCGATTCCCGTTTCGCGCGCTGCTTCGATGGCGGGCACAATGAATCGTTCCTCCTCTAGATTACCGAACAGTCCATTTTCGCCCGCATGAGGATTCAAACCACAGACAATAATCTTGGGTTTGCGACCGCGAATCAATTGCAAGCCTTCATGCGTCAGTTCAATTACTTCGAGGATTCTCTCTTTGGAAAGCAATTGAGGTACTTGATGGTAGCCCACGTGAACGGTCACAAATGTGCACGTTATTTCGGGTGAATATTGCATCATGCACCAACGCGAAGAAGTTGTCCTCGCTGCAAAGATCTCGGTATGACCTGGAAACTTTATTCCGGCCATGCTCATCGCCTCCTTGTTGAGTGGTGCGGTAGTCACAGCATCCACCGTACCGGCAAGCGCCGCATCGATAGCCGAATCAACATACGAGTATCCAGCATATCCCGTGGCGGCATTGATTTTGCCTGGCTGAAATTCGGTCAAATCGATAATGCCGTGATCAACCACCAAGGGAGAGCCTGACGGAAACTCACCGGCGAGCCAGCGGTCCAAGTCCACCACGGGCACATTGATGCTTAGTCCAATCTTTTGTGCCACGGCCTTCAGGACACAAGCATCTCCAAATACAGTGGGATTCAATTCTCGCCGCACGTCTAGATCGTCCAACATGCGCAAGCAGACTTCCGGGCCAACTCCAGCCGGATCGCCCATCGTAATCGCCAACCGCGGCAAATTGATTTCACTCATGAACTTGACTTCCATTTTCGAATTGCGAGCTAAACTGGGTCTATTGCACGGTCACTTTTGCAGGACCTGGATTCTTGCGAGCCCGAGACGCACCGGGACTCTCAAACAAAGGTGCGACGTTGGACCGGTTCCAATGAGAATACGTAGCCCGCAATTTTTTGACCAGTTCAGGTTCCTGCACCACAAGATTATTCTTTTCACCAAGATCAGCAGATAAATCGAACAGTTCTTCCCCCTGTCCGGCATCCAATAATTTCCATTGATGATTGCGTACTGCCCACGTCGCACCGCCACCAGTGCGTCAAAACAAATGTTCATGCGGCGCGTCATTTCGCTCACGCCGTAAGTACGGAAGTAAATTGCGACCGTCCAATTCGACTGAATCCGAGGTCTTGGCTTCAGCCGCTGCAACTGAGGTTGCAAATACATCAAGCGAAACTACCGGCTGCTCGTAGACTTCGCCTTGAGCCAATCTTGCGGGCCAAGACACTAAGAATGGCACACGAACTCCTCCCTCGTAAACTTGACCCTTCGCGCCGCGAAGAGGACCGTTGCTGGAATGCGTCACATGTACCGGTCCTCCGTTGTCGCTTATGAAAAACACGAGTGTATTGCTGAGTTGACCCGAACGACGGAGCTCATCCATGACGACTCCCACACCGTCATCCATTCCCATCAACAGTCCTGCATAACCGCGCCGCGTATCATCAGCGATGTGAGCCGCTCGGCGTTGCAGCTCTGGTGTAATTTGTAGCGGTGTGTGGGGAGCATTGAATGCCAGATACATAAACCAAGGCTGGTCGCTTTTCTTTGCAACCATCTGGCTGGCCTCTCGCGCAAGCACATTGGTTAGGTATCCGTCCAAGGACTCGGGAGTTGAATTGCGATCCATAGGGATCGTGTATTCCGCGCTGCCGGTAATTCCAGGAAAGAAATTGTGACCGCCTCCAAGCAATCCGAAGTAATAATCAAACCCGCGTCGATTGGGATGGAATTGACGGTGAGCCCCTAAATGCCATTTGCCAATCGCCAGCGTTCGATAACCGGCACCCTGCATTACTTGGGGCAGCGTCGTTTGGGAAAGTGGCAAACCAACTTCGGTGCTCTCTGGCAACCATGTTGGATTGTTTTCATGACCGAACCGTTGCTGATATCGGCCCGTCAACAATCCAGCGCGAGTGGGACTACAAAACGGATGAGTAACATACCCGTTAGTGCAACGTATACTGCGCTGCGCGAGCGCATCCAAATGGGGTGTCGCGATATCGGTACACCCTTGAAATCCAGTGTCGGCATACCCTAAATCATCTGCTACTATTACCAAGATGTTCGGTCGCTCAGCAGCTTGGCACCAGGGTACAGCTAACCAAGCACACGCGACAATAATCGCAGTCTTTTGGAACATATCTCAATCATTTCAATTCTTGTTTTTTCTCAGCTCACAGCTTGCGCATCGCAATTCTCGACTCATTATCTTCACCAACCACCAGCTCAACCTCAACCATCGTCATCGAATTTTCAAGGGAGTTTTCCACATGTGGATCAAGTGAATGGAATCGTCTTCCTCGACGACGACCTGTTCTGTTTTGTCCGAGGGCAGATCGACGATATCACCCAATCCAAAATCATGTGACACGATGCGTGAGCCCGGCTGCATCGCTTCGAATTGCGGAATCAGTTTTCGATTCATCCATGGTAGCAGGTACATCAGCACGACGTCCGCATCTTTTAGATCGACCGTAAAGATGTCTTGTTGACGAATCTCGACTAGATGCTCGACGCCTGCACGCGTAACATTTTCGCGAGCCTCGGCGACGCGCGACTCTTCGATATCGAAGCCGATTCCGCGACAACCATATTTTACGGCCGCGGCGATAACCAACCGCCCATCTCCACATCCCAGATCGTACACCACATCGTCTGGTTTGATCGTCCCAATTTGAATCATCTTTGCAACCACAGCATCGACAGATTGAATATACGGTGCGTTGCGTCCGGGGCGACTAAACGCACGTTGCCCACCGCCACCGTAGTCAGCCTCCAGCCTTTCCATCCTCAATTCGTATCCGTATCGGCCTCCCAAGATTGCGGCTGTTCCAAGAACAGACAACAGCAAAATGCGCAAAATTCGAAATGACAAACTCGCCGCGACAGCGCGGTAGGATGAGCCAGTTTGCATAGGAAGTTTCTACCTCTCCGTGATAAGGGATAACAATAACAGCTTTGGTATTCTACGCGGTTTCAAGCGGAAAAATGGCGATAGCAACACGCGAAATACAAAAACTCGCCGGCGTTCTATCAACTGCAATCAATATGACCGTATTCTATCGCAATTCACCCACGAAGTCGGGAGCGCGCCTCGCATAAGCGACCGATTACCATTGCAACGATCCTCAAGCTGGCATGCAGTCGGCTAAAAACGGCTAAGCCACTTCTGGGAACACGGCCTCTATATTAGACTACATTCCAACTTCAGCCGCTCGACAATTCAGTTCAACACACATCGATTACGTGGCCGCGTTCGCTGGCCGTTCCCCGCTGCCCTTAGGACGATTCGACTCGCAAATTCGACTACCGCAGTTTCAAGGACCTACTTGTGCGCTATTCCAATTTTTTCATTGCAATCGCGATCCATGTCTCAATTCTGCTTTGCCCTATCGCGTGTGCTCAAGAGACCGCTGAGAGCAACGCAAGCTGGGTTTGGTTCGGTGAAGTTGGGCAATTTGATCGCGTCAGACTGCGATACTCTTTTGAGTCTGCCGAGTCAACAAAATCCGCGGTTTTAGCAGTGACTTGTGATAATGAGTGCACTGTTTTCATCAACAGTGAACAAGTTCTTCGAGCCGAGAACTGGCAATCCATGGAAACGGCAGATATTACTTCTTTCATCAAGCCGGGAAAGAATGTTATCGCGATCGATGCTCGGAACCAAGGAGGCATCGCCGGAGTGTTGGCGGTTCTTCGAATCACAGACTCAACTAACGCGACTCGCGAAGTTGGAAGTGGACAAGGATGGAAAGCAGCCACCGAAGTAGATCGCCAGTGGCGCGACCGGGATTTCGATGATTCCACTTGGAAGTCGGTCCGCATTGTTGGAAGACTCGGCGATCGCACTTTGGCCTGGACTACGACCATAGGCACCAGCGAAGTTCAAACTGCTTTGTCCGCTACCAATGGCAACGAATTCAAGCCGCGATTGGCGGAAAATGCAAAAGCAATGGCCGGTTTCCAGATTGAGCAAATCTTTCAAGTGCCACGCTCTATGGGTTCGTGGGTTTCGCTAGCTGTCGATCCACAAGGAAGACTGATCGCGAGCGATCAGCAGGGTGCGGGTCTGTTTCTTATCACCCCTGGCACTGCAGGTACTCCGACAACTGTCGAAAAACTACCTGTAATACTCTCCAGCGCTCAGGGACTGCTGTGGGCATTCGATAGTTTGTACGTCGTGGTAAACGGAGGCCCGGAATCGGGACTGCATCGAGCCCGCGATACCGACGGTGACGGAAAAATTGATACTTCCGAATTTCTGATGCACCTTCCTGGCGGCGGCGAACACGGTCCGCATGCGGTTGTGCTTGGACCCGACGGGAAATCGCTGTACGTTGCGTCTGGCAATCATACAAAGTTACCTCAGTCGATTGCTGGCAGCTACCTTCCGCAAAATTGGCAAGAGGATCACATTTTGCCCAGACGCTGGGATGCCAACGGACACGCCGCTGGAATTCTCGCGCCAGGAGGCTGGATTTGTGAAGTCGATCCAACTGGCAAACAATGGCGTGTGTTCACGATCGGCTATCGAAATCAATATGACATGGCCTTCAATGCCGACGGCGAGCTATTCACCTACGATTCAGATATGGAGTGGGACTTGGGCTCGCCGTGGTATCGACCCACACGCATTTGTCATGCGACCAGCGGCAGCGAATTCGGCTGGCGCAGTGGCACTGGCGTATGGCCGGTCCACTATGAGGACTCGTTGCCACCAGCGATTGATATTGGACCCGGCTCACCGACCGGAGTTGCCTTTGGAACCGGAGCCAAATTCCCAGCTAAGTATCAACATGCAATGTTTATTCTCGACTGGACCTACAGCACAATTTACGCGGTACACCTGAGTCCAAGCGGGTCGACCTACGTCGGCACGAAAGAAGATTTCGTCACAGGCACACCCTTGCCCGTGACCGATGCAGTAGTCGGCCAAGACGGCGCATTTTACTTCGCTGTCGGTGGCCGCGGCGCGCAATCGGCGCTTTACCGAGTAACCTACACTGGCACTGAATCAACGGTTCCCACTAGCGGTCACGATCAGGCCGGTGCGGAGCTGCGTGCGCTGCGCCGCACGTTGGAATCTTTCCACGGTAGCCCCTCAGGAGACTTGGCACTAATTTGGCCCAATCTCTCGCATAATGATCGATTTATCCGCTATGCAGCGCGCGTCGCACTTGAGTTCATTCCCACGGAAAAATGGCGAGCTCGTGCGATCACCGAAACAGACACGAAGACAATGCTCAATGCGTTGATGGCACTCGCTCATCAAGGAAAACGCGATGACCAAGGTGCTCTGCTCGACGCGCTGGCCCGTATCGACTACCTACTGCTTTCGGACAGCGACAAGCTGACTTGGCTTCGCGTACATCAATTGGCGTTCACTCGATTCGGCCAACCTGCGAGCGACGTACGGACCAAATTGACTAAAAGACTTGATGCAATGTATCCAACTAAATCGCATAACGAGAATGCCGAGATGGTACAGTTGCTGATTTACCTTGGTTCAAGCGAGGTAGTTGGCGAAACAATGCGTTTAATCGAGACGCTTGGTCCTGAAGCAATTCCCGATTGGGGATACTTGGTCGAACGCAACGCTGGATACGGTAGCACCGTCGCCAAGTTGCTTGCAAACATGCCGCCGCTGCGCGCCATTCATTTTGCTTTTGTGTTACGCAATGCCAAAGTTGGCTGGAATCTCGAAATGCGTAAGAAGTACTTCGAGTTTTTTGTCCGCGCATCGCAGTACCCCGGTGGCAACAGCTACGCAAAATTTCTTATGCAGTTCCGCGAAGACGCGTTGGAAACTTGCTCGCCAGCCGAGAAAATTGTGTTGGGAGAAATCGCTGGACGATCGTTATTGTCCGCACCCATAGTGTCGGTTCCTCCCAAAGGCCCAGGCAGAAAATGGACCACCAGCGAAGCTGTCGAGCTCATCAATAAAGCTCCTCTTGCGAATCGCAGCTTTGAATCTGGCCGAAATCTTTTTCACGCGACTTCGTGCGCCAAATGCCATAGGCTAGGTGGCGAAGGCGGAGCAATTGGACCAGATCTATCCACCGCTGGAAAGAAATTTCCATTGCCTGATCTGATGGACGCTATCCTGGAGCCCAGCAAAGTTATCTCCGATCAATTCGGATCGCATCAAGTATTGACGTCGGACGGAAAAGTCATTGTTGGGAGAGCTGTCGAAATTGGCAACGAAGTCCACGTCTACACGCCCGATGCAGACGCCAAACCAGTTGTTCTCAAGAAGGAACAAGTTGAACAATTGAGCCCTTCAAAAATTTCTCAGATGCCCGCCAACCTAGTCGACGGCCTTAACGAAGAAGAGCTGAAGGACCTCTTCGCCTACCTGATGTCGTCGGCCAATCCTCGCGATAAGATTTACGCGAGATAATCAACACAACCAAAAAGGAAAGCGCAATACGTCGGCAACTTCGGCGCGCGATTCCCAAGTATCGAATTCACCGCTTGCTTTAGCTATGCAACGCCGTGTCGTGACCTGCAACAGTCATGTCTAGCTATAGCTAGGTGATTAGCTCTGCGGAATCTCTTGACTGACTGCATCGACAGTGGGCGCTGAACCTCGTCGGCGGCGTCTCTTAGATTTCGAGGCGCTCCATTCTTTAGTGAGCACTTCGAATACTTCTGGGGATTCGTATCGAATAATTGACTTTCCCTCTGGAATTGGCCCGATCAGGCCCCGAAACACCGGCAGGCCTCGAACCTCCAAGTCCGTGCTGCAGTCATCAATTCCAATCTGAGTATGCATTTGGAGCAAAGGTTCGCTGGAAGGGAAGTCGCGAATTCGCAATTTTCCGTCCGCACCACGTGTAACGATTCGAAAGACTTCCTTCTTTGACATCTGCAAATAACTCCTTCGGACAAGACTCCAAAAACCCATCGGTTCAAACTCCATCGGCCCGCTCTGGTCCAACACGTTGGTGAAATGCTAGCAAGTGTTAATTCAGTTAGACGCAATAGAATGCTTACATTAGAAAAGAAATGCAGCATCCGAAAAAGAAGAACCCGCAGCGTATTCCGTCTCGTTTCTTTTGATTGCATTTATACATCTATCGCTTCGAATACCGCAGAAAACCAGTTCAAGAAATGCTAGTCCGAGCCGACTTGTGTAAATGCGTCGAACAAGACAAAATGATCCCCATCAAACCTGGAGGGTAACCGAATGGTTAGGAAGCTGATTCGAAATCAGTCGCTGGCTTGCCAGTTGCGGGTTCGACTCCCGTGCCCTCCGCTCAGCCAAACTACCAATTTCAGTCTCCTTCAAAAGCGGTGACAAGTCACTAGAATCATGACAAAGAGGTAGGCACTTGTAGATCAACAATCCCCTGGATCAGTCCTGCATGTCCTAGTAAACAATCAAGTAACACAAACGCACCCATAGCTCAACTGGATAGAGCATCGGTCTACGGAACCGAAGGTTAGAGGTTCGAATCCTCTTGGGTGTATTAGACTTACGACGATTCCAAAACGGTCTGGTACAGAATTCGGTACACAATTCCTCAGTTTTCGCGCGTTTAGCTGTTAGGCAGCCTGCCACGCTGCTAAGCCGCAATCTTCTGGCTTGCACGGTGTTTCGTGTCTCTCTAACGCCAGAGGAGTTTTTCATGGCTCGCCAGCCAAAGCCTTGGTACCGCAAAGACCGTGATTCTTGGTTCGTCACAATTGGGGGAGTTCGTCATAATCTGGGTAACAACAAAAAAGTTGCCATGGAAAGGTATTATGCGCTCATGCGAACCCCCAATGCTGCGAAAGTCGCTTCGAAATCATTCGCCGCTATTGCCGATGCTTTTTTGGATTGGGTCAAACCCAATCGATCTGCAGACACTTTCGAATGGTATCGCTACCGAATCGAACGATTCTGTCAACGCTACCCCGATTTGTCAGCCGACGAAATCAAACCGTTTCATGTACAGGAATGGGTGGATTCCTACACACACCTTTCGCAGACTTCCAGGCGCAACTACGTTCGCTCCGTCAAACGCTGTCTGAAGTGGGCATTACGCCAAGGCTATGTGGATACCGACCCCATAGCTGACATGGAAGTGCCAGGTGCCGAAGCTCGCGAAGTCCGGGTGCTCAAGGAAGAGTTTGAAACACTATGCTCGTTCATTCGTGACGATACGTTTCTTGAACTATGCAGGGTCTGTTACACGACCGGCTGCCGACCACAAGAGATTTTACGAGTTGAGGCTCGCCATTACGAACCGGCGCATAAACGCTGGGTGTTGCCACCTAGCGAAGCCAAAGGGAAGAAGCGGCCCCGCATCGTTTATCTGCCTCCCTATGCATTGGCAGTTACGGTACGCCTCTGTTCCAAATTTCCCAAAGGAAGGCTGTTTAGGAACACCCGCGATAAACCTTGGACGACTGACGCAGTCAACAACGGATTTACACGACTGCAAGTTCGCATGGGCAAGGACGCATTAAAAAAGGGCGGTCACGACCTTAAGGTACTAACGATGGCTGCTTTCGGCCTAGATGCGAAAGCCTATAAAGCTCTGGGGTGGCGTGAGCAGACCAAGCTGACTAACAAAGTGGCGTCCAGCTACGCGCCGCACTATTCGCTCTACTCATTCCGTCATTCTTGGGCGACTAACGCTCTCGAAACTGGGCTCGATGCGCTGACGGTTGCAACTTTGATGGGCCATTCAGATCCGAGCACTCTGGCACGGGTCTATAGCCATATTTCGAGCAATCCAGAGCATATGTCGAGTCAGGCACTTAGAGCACTCGGAGAATAACCGCAGCCCGTCAACTGCCGAAGGCTATTTCGCAACTCTTGGGGTTGTGCTCAGGCAGAGCCTGGACGGGCAACGGAAAATAGAAAAGCCCTGGTAACGCTGCCACGCTACCAGGGCAATTTTGCAAGCCATCAGGGCCAGACCTTTCAACATGTTTGTTTTCGTTTTTTTAGGAGTTTAGCAACGGAGACGTGGCTCCCATTTTTGCATCGTTTTCGTGGGGGTTGTTTTTTCTTAGGACCACGTACGCTTTTGCGATAATTCTTGACGTCTA
>SYJV01000265.1 GCA_005798335.1 Planctomycetaceae bacterium
GCTGCAACGACTTGTTCTTTCCACTGCAAATGAAAGTGGCGCTGTCCATCTAATCTCGGCCTGCCGCCCGAACGCATTATCGAATTTCTTCCTGAGGGACAATCCGCCGACTATTCTCCTAACCTGGAGTTGTTGGGCCGCACCTCCGATACACCAGGATTGAAATCCAGTTGGTGCGTTTATCGTGGAGCTCTACACTTGATGATACACAATCCAACTAAGTTCAAGGGTACACTCAGCCAGCGGTGCCCAATTGAATGGTTGGACCACGACAGCTTTGTATTGACCCATGTTTCAATAGACGGGACGAAAACTCCCATTCGATATCACCGCATAACTAAAGACTACGTCAAACGCGTCCGTGCCGCGACGAACCAAGTGGTCGACCAAGGTCCTCAATAACGCGGCGAAACCGTCAGTGAAGAGCAATTGTCCTCAATTGCTCAATCGCCGCCCGAGGTTAGCACCAACGGTTCACTTGTTTTCAGCCCCGAGGGAGAGCGGGGAGGGCCTACAGTGATCGCTTAAAGTGCGAAGCAGCTTTCACAAAAATGCAGCCGCGACGGCATTGGAAATATGTACCAATCGCCATGGCGCCCGGGCTCGCAAGTAGTTCGACAGCACGATACAAAACCCTTGAGTATCAGGATTCATCCACACGATATTGCCTGCTGATCCGGTGTGGCCGAACACGCGACGGCTGAGCAGATCGCTCCAACTGTCTGGCCTGCCAAGGTGGTTCAATCGCCATCCTAGTCCCCACGGTTGCGTCCGGCGTACTGGTTCCGGTAAGTCGGGCAAGTCGTGCAAACGGTTCGAGGTCATCATGCGCACGGTGGCTGGCGCAAGTAACCGCGCTCCGTTCCACTGGCCACCACCCAACATCATCGCGCAAATGACGGCGTAGTCATCAGGCGTACTGAACAGGCCTCCTGCAGGCGAGCCCAATTCCTGCCAGTACTGACTGTTCCAGTTGCCCGGACTGCCGTGCTGGTATTCCGGAATCGTAGTTCGCACCAGTCGCTCGCGCGCAAAACCCGCTGAGCCTAGACCGGTAGATTGCAATCCCAGAGGCCGCAGAATCTCGTCGCGAACAAATTCATGGATCGTTTGTCCCGAAATCCTCTGAATAACCTCCGCCATCAGAATCGTGCCCGAACTGGAATAACTGAACTGAGTTCCAGGACCAAACAACAGCGGTGTTTTGATTACTTCCTCGATAAATCGACTCAGCGGAACCTGCTCGCGCCGCAGCACCGCGTTGTTGGGCAACTCGTCCGGCAATCCAGATGTGTGTGTAAACAGATGCAATATTTGCGAGTGTTCTTTTCCGCCGCCAGTAAAATCGGGAACATAGCGTGTCACTAAGTCGCTGAGGTTGAGCCTTCCACGCTCAACCAGCAACATACCCGCCATGAAAATCACTGGTTTGGTAACAGAAGCCATATAAAACATTGCATCTTTGCGCAGCGGTTCGGCGTCCGGCTCGGGACCTTGTCGTCCGAAGTATCGCGGAGGCAATGTTTTTCCGTGACGGCCCACGATGATCGCTGCTCCAGGCACCGGCGGTTGCGGACCAGTAGTCCAATGCTCAAGCAAGTCGAAAGCAACCTGCAAACGGCGCGCATCAATCTGGAGTTCTTCTGGCTGTGCGCGCTGTAACTGGGACGCTATCGACGTTTGAGCAAGACCATCGCAAGCTAATACGGTCCCACTGAACAAAGTAGCGTCGCGTAACATATCGCGACGAGAAAGAACAACCCGTGACTTCATAGTGTTGATTCTCTTAATGCTTCAAAGACTTTGGACATGATCCTGCAGGAGAGCCTGGAATCGCCGCACTCATCGTTTCGGATTCAGCGCAACGCGATGTGGCTGCGTTTCGCGTTCAATTTGCTCTCGACTTTCAAATGGTAAGTAAGCGGCTCGCATTACAAATCCATAAGCCTCACCGACTTTGTAATTGGGGATGAACCACTGAAAATCCCAGGCTGGGTTGCCTTGACCACCGCCCGTTGGCGACTGGGCGATCCATAGGTGATCTTTCTCGCGAAACATTTGCACATATGCCATCCCATGGCTGATTCCAAAATACCACGGCTCGTTAACTACGAATTTGGATGGGTGATTCACTAGTGTCAGTTTGAAATCGCTGTCAACTGATGGCAATTGACGCGATGCGGCAGGTGCGTGCGTACTATTGACGCCATGACCGGCCGAGCGAGCTTCGATCCAGTTGGCGGCGGTTCCATGGTCTTCATGTCCCTTGAAGAAAATCGATCCTTGTTCTGGCTGGTGAATATAGCTGGCCCAAAACAGACCGATGAAGCCATGGCGATAGCCTCCCGCCCGTGGAATACACTCGAAAGTGTATTCGATCGTTCCGTCTTCCAAGATCTGATACCGGCCACAACTTTCTAATTGCCAATTGCCTGTTGGAGGTTGATACAGTTCGACAGTGTGCTGATCGATAACACGTATCTGCATCGGAAAAACTCTCGGTTCGAACGACTCTTTGAGGCCGGCATTGGTTCCATCGTGAATATGTTCGAAATTGAGTCCCGCCACGGATGGGACGAAAAGATTCGCGGCTCGCCGTGTATGGCGCAAACTTGCCAACCCGCTGTACCCCTTGCGATGTCCCGGTAAGACTGGCGAATCGACTGCTGAATTGTCGACGACAATCGCGCGAACTGGCCCGCGTTCGATTGCCACAAACGAATCATTGGCGGGTTGGAATCGTACGCTGGCATTGGTCAAACTCGTCACGCCAGGCGCAGCCAACGGATGGTCCGCTAGAGCGAATTCCATCAAGAAAGCTGACTGTATCAGCACAAACACTTGCAAAATTAGCTTCATGTTTTAATCCACCTGAGTCTCCGGCGCGGAACTGCCATGCCGCAAGTTTCAAAAATCGTACTTAGGCGAGCGGCAGATGGGAATATATCAGTACAAGCCCGAAGCGCAAGCGAGTGAGAGCCTGGATTGACATACGCCTGGATTGACGCACTCGCTCGTATCTTGAAATTACGGGCAATTTACAGGTCGATGTTACCTGCGATTGCTTGCTTTCGCTAGAGGCGGAAGAATATCGTCTTGTCGTTCGTGAGGAGCGTTTACCACTCGCTGTGGCTTTGAC
>SYJV01000004.1 GCA_005798335.1 Planctomycetaceae bacterium
CGCAAGCGAGTGTATGCCAGGATTGACGCACTCGCTTGCGCATCGGGCTTGTATTCGCTTAGGCCTTGGTAAATTCCCATCTGCCGCTCGCCTAAGAGCGTTCATGTTCACAAAGACGTCTGAAACGCTTCACTGGCTTTGACTTTTTCAGCCGTAACAAGTTTCAAAGCGATAAATTGGTCGATCAACTCTTGCCACCGCTCGAGAGTCATCTTGCCTACCTCAGCTACGGGCATGTTGTTCGGCAGGCACAGCGGCCGAAGTTTCTCGACGCCGAATGCGAGAGCTTCTTTGGTCATGCCTTGCGAATTCTGCTCCAGAATCTGAGCATTCGCGGTTTCGGGCGATTCGAGGTATTTCTGCCAACCTTCGTTGCACGCAGCCACCATCCGGCGCACAAGGTCGGGATTCTTCGTTATGTAGTCCTTGGTCGCGATCAGGCACGAGGCGTAAGGATTAAAACCGATATCACCCAACATTAAAGCTCGCACTTTGACGCCTTGTTGTTCCGCCAACATCGGTTCGCTGAACGAGTAAGCTTGAATCGCGGTCTTCGTATCGGCAACCAAGTTTGCTACGGTACCTGAGTACGGCACTACCTGTACTCCACTAAGCAATCCCCTGGACTCCATAAAATCGAGAAACGCTTGTCCCTTGTTGGCTTGCAACGTCAATCCCTTCAGTCCATCGAGTCGCTGGATGCCGGAATCCTCGCGCACGAGTACGCATCGAGGTGTATTCTGAATGGGAGCCATCAGCGCCACCACATCGACGTCGTTCTGCCGAAAATTCAATACGTCGTCCGCGTTAGCGATTCCGAATTGAACGCGTCCGACAACCATCTCTTGAGCGACTGGGGCGTTGGGACCTCCCGCTCGTATGTTGACTTCCAATCCATGCTTGAGAAAGATGCCATGTGCCTTTGCGGCATAAAATCCACCATGCTCCGCTTCGGGATACCAGTTCAGCATCAGAGTTACAGAATCGGTCGGCTGGGAAGCGGTTGAAGAATTCAATTTGGAAGCCAACGGTTTGTCGGCACTACCGCAGCCCACAAACAATGTGCTGATTCCGACGCAAGAACAAGCAATTAGAAACAATACGCATCTCATAGAAAATCTGCCCTAGCCAATTTCGCAACATGGGTTCTTTAGTGAAGCCGCTATCATAACAGGTCTCTCGCGAGACTTTGAAGCGGGGGATGAGATCTTCTGGGGTTTCCCGCCGAGCACCACAATCGTATTCATCGATTCAAACAGTTTGTCTGGCAGGTTCAACAAACTGCGGTGTCAAATCGCAACAAAGTCCGTCGCACAGAACACGCGAACACTCTATGACTGCGGAGCATTCTCATGAATCCAACGACTCGAATTCGCATTCATCGCGCCGGCCGCTTCGGAATGCGACATCGTGGCGGGCAACAGCGCGAGCACGTGCATGTGACCTTCGAAGCCACCCGCGACGAGCAGCTTCGCCTTTTTGTTCTTGAGCACGCTACCGATGTAGCCGTGCATGCGGTCGCGCCACGATTTCTGAATAAAGGCTCCGATGGACGGTACCCAGACGAATTGAATGAGGTTGTTGACAAATTTGGACATGGCCGTATCCGGCGTATAAATTACTGTCTGATATTTGGACCATTGCGAACGCTCCCCGCAGCGGCTCGTCCCAACGGCGTATGGGTTTCTGCACTATTTTGATCCCAGCCGATATCGCCATCAGATCGAAAATCGAAACGCTCAACTACACTCGTTGTGCAGAGACCTAAACATCAAACGGTTATGTTTGCGCCGGTGCTAACTCAATGTCTGTTGGCCTTGAAATAGAGGCCGACGCTTTCGTGGTGATCGCGACATGCGGCGTCGCGGCATTCGGCGGTCGCCTTGAGACTCAATACCCAGTCGGGCGATCTGTTAGGATTGCCGCCGGAAAAGAGCCGCATCTCCGCAGCGGTGTAGAACCGCTGCGTCGTGTTGAGAGTGAAGTCCATCGTGGCTTCGAAGGAAAATCGCGGCACGCCTCAGCGCAAGTCGCGGGCGGGCGTTCCGCCGAGCTCGACGCGGATCCCGAGCCGAGGGGCATATCCATTGAGCGAGTGCGGGAGCACCGGATGAAGCGCTTGCAGCACCGACGCCATGAACGGCATGTTTTTGCGCCGCAGCCAGGTCATGGGAAGACGTAGCCACAGCTCATCGGCGATGTGTTGTCCCGCATCGGGGCCAATGATGATCTTGCCGTCCGGCGCGTGAAACTGGAAGGCGTAGCTGTCGACGTGGACGCTGGAAATTTCACTGTCGATCGCCACGTGCAAGCTGGGCGTGCTGACCTCGCGATAGCCTTCGCCAATAGTCGCGGACGCGGCTTTGGCGCCGAAAAAATCGGCGCGATCATCGCGGTGAAAAAGTTGCGTGTCGGTGATCGCGGTTTTGAACTCTCCGACGCTCTTGGGGCGAAACGAAATTCCCTCGCCGAGGACATCCGACGCGTAGCAGACGTAGTCGACTTGGCTGTCCAAATCGACCTTCATGCCGCGGGAATTGAACCGCTTCATGATCGACTTGTACGAGCCGGCTTCATCCAGCCGTTTGACCGGAATCTGGGCCAGGATGTTGTTCTTGCTATCCAACGCTACGATCGACGAACCCGGCGTGAGACCGGTGAATTTCCAACGATATTCCGAGGGCTTGGGGTTTCGTCCCACGTCGGGCGTAGCGACACCCTGGCCATTGGCGACGACCACGTAGGGCCGCGCGGGCAAGCTCATTATGCCTGTTGAAGGAGGGATAAAGGCCGATAGCACGACGTTGCCGTTGCCACTGGACGAGACGTACATCGTCCGGATCGGCTCGCGAGTCTCCGCGTTGTAGAAACTGGCCATGATGGGATTCCCCGTTGGTGGAAGATGAAAGTCGCGATACTGTAGACGCCTCTAGGTTACAAGCGTAGGCCGCGCTCACTTGTTACAGATCAATCTATGTGATGTGTCGTACGGACCAACAGGTTGTGATCGATCTCTAGCGCTTTGTCGACGCTCCGATTATGGGTTGCGATGAAACGGAGTGGCTGCGTCAACGCTTGGAATTGGGGTGGCTCGGCAAACCGCCATCAAGTCTCAAATTCAACATGCACAGCAACCGATCAAAATAAGATTCGCAGCGTAGCGTGCCTCCCTTGAGTCGGAATCCTATTTTTTGGCGAATCCTAACTCATTCTTGCTCAAATCCTGCGCCTGCAGTCCAGCGATTCAGCAATAAACGCGCACTTAGATTGACGATTGCCAGCGTTGTGATTCCCAGCAGCGTGCTGGCCACGACGGCGGACATGATTGCGTCGGTGCGAGCCAATCGTTGCCATTGAGTCATCACTGCGCCCAACCCTGCATAGTCCGCACTTCCGTAGCCGACGAACATCTCGCCAACGATAGCGCCAATCACCGCCAGTCCAGCGCTGATGCGCATCCCCAGCACCAGATGGCTGACCGCCGAAGGAATGCGTAACTTCCACAAAACTTGCCACTTAGAAGCTCGCTGCAAACGAAACAAATCGAGCAAATTCTGATCGACTGAAATCAACCCGGCCGTAACGTTGGAAATGATCGGAAACAAACTGATGATCATCGAGACTTTGACAACCGTCCAAAAACCGTAACCGAACCACGTAATCAACAGAGGAGCAATCGCGATGATCGGTACGGTCTGCAGAAAAATTACGTAAGGGTAAAACGCCGCACGAACACGCGCCGATTGGCTAAAAAGAATCGCCACCAGCGATCCAATCGCGACACTCATTCCCAATCCATAAAATGCGGCCTTCGCGGTGGCCAAGAACGCCATTGCTAGAGCCGCGCGTTCGGCCCAAGCGACCGAGGCAACTCTCATTGGGCTGGGCAAAATAATCGGCTGGATCTTTAGCAACACAACAGCAACGTGCCAGATCATCACCACGAAAACAAGAACTGCCAGCGACAAATAGGCTTGTTGAAAGGACTTGCCGAATCCACGCGCTGGTCGATTCATGTTGCCACCTCGGCCAACTTGCTTGATACTTGCCCGAACAACTGAGCGAATTCCATGCTGGATCGCAACTGTCGAGTTCGCGGAAACGGCAGTTGATTCTCGATCCAGGCGGCAACCTTGCCCTGGCCGAGAATTGCGATGCGGTGGCTGAGATAAATCGCTTCCGCAATATTGTGCGTGACGAAGACCATTGTGCGCGAACGAGCTTGCCACAGCTCCAGCAACAGTTCGTTCATACGCGTACGCAACATGTCGTCCAGTGCCGCAAACGGTTCGTCCAGCAGCAGTACCGACGGGTCGGTTACCAGTGCTCGTGCCAGCGAACATCGCATGCGCATGCCACCCGATAAATGCCGCGGGAATTTTCTCCAATCTTGTTCCATCAAGCCCACCGCCAGCAGCGCTTCGGTTATCAAACGGGTCGAGGATATGTTTGAATCCAGCCGACGGCCAATCTCCAACGGCAATCGCACGTTTTCCCAAACGCTGCGCCATGGCAACAGCGTTGCATCTTGAAAAACGTACGCAAGGTCGCTTGAGCGGCGCGCGCTATTGCCTCCCTGCAATGTGACCGTTCCAGAGTCAGGTGAAATCAGCCGCGCGATCGTTCTCAGCAATGTACTCTTGCCACATCCCGACGGCCCCAGCAGAGCAACGATCTCGCCCGCTATGACACTCAGGTCGATGTCTTGCAAGACCCAGCGATCCGTTGCAAACCGAACCGAGACGCCCGCGACGTGAATACTGGCAGCGCTCGTATTCTCGTCCGAATCAACTGAGCCCATAAAAGGCTTGCGCATTGTCGTGCAGCAGTTTCTTTTGGGCAGCGGTCGGACGTTGGCTGACGATTTCTTTCAGTGAATTAACCCACTGTGCGAAGCTCGCACCGAGTTTACAAACGGGCCAATCGCCACCAAACATTACGCGGTCAGGACCAAAAGCATCCAAGCAGAAGTTAATCGCCGGCGCGAGATCGTCCGTTTTCCAGCCCCGAGGCGCCCCCGCAACAATGCCGGAGATTTTACAAACCACATTCGGTCTTGCCGCCAGTTTCTCGATGTCTCGTTTCCACGAGTCAACATCGTGCGTAGGCGGCGTAGGTCCGTTGGCAGGCGACCAAGCTTTGGGATCAGCATTGCCGCAGTGGTCAACGATGAATCGCGTATCCGGGCAACGCCCAGCCAATTCTGCACCGTCGGCCAGTTCAGTTGGACGCATGCACAGATCAAAGCTCTTGCCCATCGCGCCTAGCAATTGCACGGATTTGATGAACTGAGCCTGCAGGCATAACCCGCGCTGTGCCGATGGCACATGCAAGACCTGGCGCACTCCCTTAATCGCCGCATTATTGCGATAGCGTTCCATGTAGGGTGCAAAGTCAGGCGAGTTGGGTCGGCCTGAGATGACGGCTGCTACAGTCGGTGACTTGCCATCACGAATCAAACCAAGCACATATTCAGCTTCCTTCACCTGATCGGCCTGCGCGACGTCGACCTCCATGTAAACCGCTTTAACAAGATTCAGTCCGGTCGTTTCCGAAACATAATCGCGCATATCATGTTTCGCCGCGATGCGCGCGTCCGCATCTCCCAACCAAGGAGGCTGGAATTGCACCAGATCCCAGAGATGCTGGTGAGTATCAATAATCGGCAGGTTTGCGGTCTGGGCTATCAAGCTCTGGTCTTGGACAGCGAGTGCACCGCATACTCCCAAAGCTGTATAAGTGAATTGACGTCGATTGTATCTCATGGAGCAGCTTTCCCGGCAAACAGAATTCTCAATGGCGGCAACGAGAGTTTCTCGCAAGTTCTCAATTGTTGTCGATAAAATGTAACGCCTGATCGACAAAAATTCCACTGCGCCACGAACCGTGGCAAAAACGAATTTCAAGCCGCCGTCTTGGGCAACCAACACGATACTGGGAGAATGTGTCACCAGCAAGAGAATGCGATCTCGAAGGCCGAGGAGAATTGCAAAGTTAGATTTGTGAATCCCAGGACATCATCACTATGTGCCCGAAACTCCTCAAGTTGCAAACCGGCGGCAGGGTTGGCACTCTCGGGAGGGATTGGTCGAGATGCCGAGCAATGGCATTGAAGCGAAGCGAAGCGTGGGTAAAATGGTAGGTGCCGTGGAGGTGAACTATGAGCCTAGACATTAGCGCCGATGTGCGTCGAGATCCTACCATTTCCGTCGTCGCAACCGACATTCCGGTGCTGTACGAAGACGAAGGACTGGACGAAATGGGCGAATCCGTGCCGCACAACAAAGCGGACAGTGCGATCTCGGCTGGACTGGTCGCCCACTTTGCGGACCGGCCAACTATGCGCGTGTTGACTAACCTCAACCTGCACTACCATCCCGTCGATCGCGGTGCCTATGTGTCGCCCGACGAAATGATCGTCGAGGGTGGTTCCGAACTGGACGAGTTGAAGTCGTATGTGATTGGGGAAGATGGTCCTCGGCCGTTGGTGACCATCGAAGTGCTTTCTAAGCGTTCCTACCAACAGCAAGATTTGTCGGCTAAGCCGCAGATTTACGCCTTTGCTGGCGTGCAGGAATACATATTGGTCGATGTGCCGGGCGAATTCATGGCCGAGCGATTGCTGCTTAAGCGGTTACAGCCTGACGGGACGTGGCGCGACCATCGCGACGCCGATGGAGGCGTAACCAGTATGCTAGGGTTCCGCATCACCATCGAACCCAACAACGAACTTCGATTGCTCGATGCGGCCACTGGCAAGAAGTATCTGCGACCGAACGAAGTCGAACCAACACGTATCGCGCTGGAAACACGACGGCGCTCCGCCGAGCTACTTGCCGAGCAGGAACGCCAGCGCGCCGCGCAGGAACGCCAGCGCGCCGAACAGGAACGCCAGCGCGCCGAGGCAGCGGAACAGCGGGCAGCAAAGTTGGCGGCAGAACTGGAACAGCTTCGCAAGCAATTCGATCGATGAGTTGTCGCCCACTTTCCGCCGTCAAGGAGTCGTAGGGAGTCCCCAGTGTCACGCTGCCGCGAACAACTTGAATGATGACGCTCGCCTGACCGAGTCGGGCGGCTGGCGGTCGATAAACGTTTTCAAAGACTGGGGTTGGCCAGGGATATGCTCGGCGATGCTTTACAACGGTCGTTGGCTATGAGCAAGGCGATGGGAATTCATGCGGTTGTCGTGGACGCAGAAGACGAAGACATCGCCAAGTTTTACAGCAAGTTTGGATTTATACCGCTCACCGATTCGGCGCTGCATCTGTATTTGCCGATCAAAACCATTGAGGCGGCCAAATACTAGCAGCAAACAGTGTCCACGATCAGGAGCTTTTGTGCATTTTTCTGCAACACCGAGAAATGGGAATCAGCGAATGATGTGGATACGAACTATGCGCACAATTGTGCTTGCTTGGTTGCTTGCAGATCAGTCCATCGTAACTGCGCAAGTGATCGTTCCGGTTCCTCAGATCGGGCAACCCGGTCCGGTCGTCATCGCGTCTGAGTCGCTAAGACCTGCGATAGCGGTTCGCGGTGAACCGCTGGGGGTTTTGTTGATAGAGATTCCAATTCCTCCCGAACGCCAAATGTCGCATCCACGAGTCATCGTCGATGACAGCCAGGGGCGAATTCTATATCCAGCGATTGCCGTACGCGAAGTACAGTTGACATCCCAGCGCGAGCCGATTCGGCCGCTGGGACGGGGAGCGTTGGTGGATCGGTTGCGCAACGCCATCCGCGGTGGAGCTGAGCGGCGGACTGTTCCTGTCGCCATTACTGTCGCGGCGCTGTTTCGCGGAAACGATCCGGTCGATCTTCATTTGGTTGGCGACATCGATCAACGCATCAGAATTCCCACCACGCCATCATCGCAGCGACTTCATCGCGAGACGCTTGCCAACTGGTGGGAGACGTATACGCACGCAGCCAAGCAAACGGTCGAGGATGGCGATCATCCCATGTTAGTGCAAAAGTACTTGACCGACATGCTGGCGCGACGATTTCACCTCCCGCCGGTAGATATCGACCCGCCGCAGGATGACAAGGAGGAACCGCTGGTCGAGCCGCTGAGCACGCTAGCACTCTTGTCGGCGATCGAACCACTTCGCGACAAAATCCTTGATGAAGTGCTGGTTGGTCCAAATCCACAGTCACCCGCCGACCAGCCACTTCCTCCGCCGCCGCAATGGACAAGTAACGAAATTCCTGTTGTGCTGCCCGATGTGCCTATAGAAACTATCGCTCGGCGAGTTCCTCCGGAGTGTTTTTACATGCGCTTTGGATCGTTTGCCAACTACCTTTGGTTTCGCGATGTCTCGTCACAACACGGAGGCGATTTAGCACAGATGCTGTTGATGCGCGGTTTCAACTATGAAACGTCACGGCGCATGGAACGCATGTTGAATACCAAGACAACTCTGCTGGCGAAGTTGTTTGGTGACAAGATCATCTCTGACATGGCAGTCATCGGACGAGACCTATACATGAAGGAAGGTGCCGGGCTGGCAGTGCTCCTCTCGTCGCACAATGCTGGCCTGCTGGTATCGTCTCTGGAATCTGAACGCCAGCAGACCACAAAACAAGTGCCCGGTGCGAAACATCAGACAGTCTCGATTGCAGGGAAGAAAGTTTCGCTGTTAAGTACTCCGGATAACCGCATTCGTTCGTTCTTCGTGCACGATGGAAACTATGTATTGATTTCCACGAGTCGCACAATCGTAGAGCGATTTTTCGAAGTCGCGCAGTCCGGGTTGTCGCTGGGAAGCTCGACTGCATTTCGTGCGGCGCGTGCGTGGATGCCCGACGCCAATCAGTACAGCGTTTTCGCTTATCTGTCCCCCGAGTTTTTCCACGGACTAGTGGCGCCACAATATCAAATTGAACTGCGACGTCGCTTGGAAGCAATCGCGCAACTCGAATTGGCACACGTGGCGGCACAGGCAGGTCGAGCCGAGGGAATACAATCGCTGGACATTGAATCGTTGAAACGATCCGGGTTGTTACCATCCTGGTTTGACGAGCGCTCCGATGGAGCACGATGCTTGGTGAACGGAGATGCGTTCATCGATTCTCGACGCGGTGCCCGAGGCAGTTTTTTGCCGATCGCCGATACCGAAGTTGACCATGTTACGTTGCCCGAACTCCAACGTTACGCAGAGTTGTCGGAGTTCTATCAAAATCAATGGGAACAAATGGACCCGATGATGTTTGGATTGCGTCGGTACCGTTCGCAGGATAATCCAAACAACGAGCGAATTGCTTTGGAGGCATACGTCGCGCCGATTGCGAGCGACAAGTATGGCTGGTTGGCGAACATGCTCGCTCCACCTTCCCCCGTGGAGATACGTTTGCCCGAAGACGATATGATCTCTGTCCAAGCGCACATGCGAGGAGCGATCGCGGTACGAACGGCAGATTATCACTTGTTCGCGGGTGTCAAAGATCTGAATCCGCCCGCGCCCGGCGACGCGAAGGGACTTGTAAAAACGCTACGCTTCTTGAAAGCGGCACCGGCCTATCTGGGAGCGTGGCCCATGCCAGGATTTCTCGACTCATTGCCGCTGGGGCTGGGCGGTGGCCGACCGGGAGCGGACGGATTCGCGAAGCTGTTGCTCGGGTTGTGGCGCTGGCAAGGCGGTGGTTTCAGCGTGCTTTCCTTTGATCGCTCAATCATCGAACATGCCATCTCGAGCTTGCAGTCGGTCGCCACTACCGACGAAGCGCAGGTTCGCGCGCGAGTTGGCGATCTGCGGGGATCGCAATTAGCGGGCTGGATCAATACCCAATGGTATCGTCGAGCTTGGCAAGCTTCGCAAGGCAATGCGCGGTTGCTGGATTCAATTCATCAACAATTGAAAGTTCCCTCAGACCAGGCGCTGGCGGTTGCCGAGCGGCTGTTGGACGTGCGTTTGCAATGCGCGCTCCAAGGCGAGTATCGGTTTACTCCATCTCCAGCATCACCCGGAGTCGGTTGGTGGACTAGCACTGCTTGGCCAAACGCCCTCGCAACGTCTGACGGTAACGTCGAGCCGCCAGTCAACTATACCGCCCCGTGGCTAAACTGGTTTCATGGTGGCCGCGTACATTTAACTCAGTGGCCCCAGCAATTGGCGATCGTGGGTACGTTTGACGTACAATTTCCAGACGTTGCAGATAAATCAGAACCGCAATTGCCGCCCATGAATTTCGACCTATTTCAGTTGCCTCTGAAATTGTTCGGCGGCGAGCAACAGCAGAGCAAACCAACCAAGCGTAAGAGTTTCTGATGCGAGACCGCCTGCGTTTCGGGGAAGGATCAATCCACGAATTGACTTCCGCGCTTCAGTCGCTGGACATTGAAAAACTAATGTTAGTGGTTGACCGGCCGGCGTACTCAGCCAGTGGTGCTCAGCCGATTGTCGATAGAATGCTGCCGAATTACGACGTGCGAGTGTACGCCGATTTTGCGTGGAATCCAAAGGTTGAGGATGTCGAGCGGGGAGTTCGTTTGTTCTGCGAATTCCGACCGCAAGCTTTGGTTGCGATCGGTGGCGGTTCAGCAATCGATATGGCCAAACTGATTGGATTCTGCGGCCGCCAAAATACGCCCGCAAAAGCCTGTGTCCTTGGAAGACTAGATCATCCTGCGGACGGTTCGCCGTTGATCGCCATTCCCACGACCGCAGGAACCGGCAGTGAAGCCACCCACTTCGCGGTTGTTTACGTCGACAAGAAAAAATATTCGTTGGCGCACGATTCCATGCTACCTGTTGTGGCGATCGTCGATCCCGTCTTGACCTACAGCTTGCCGGCCCAAGTTACTGCAGCGACGGGTCTCGATGCGCTGTGCCAAGCGATCGAATCGATTTGGGCCGTCGATGCGACCGACCAGTCGATGAATTGGGCGATCGAAGCGCTCACACTCGCCAATCAACATCTAGAAGAGGCAGTCAATCGTCCTTCGCCAATCGCTCGACGGGCGATGTCACGCGCCGCATATCTCGCGGGCCAAGCCATCAATGTTACTCGTACCACGGCTCCTCATGCTCTATCGTATGCGCTGACGACGCATTTCCAAGTTCCACACGGAATTGCCGTGGCGCTAACTTTGGCGGATTTCCTAGCGTTTAACAGTCAAGTTGACACACAAACTTGCACTGATTCGCGAGGCCCCAGTGCGGTGCGGCAACGCATCGACCGAATTGTCGAAATTCTAGGTGGCGACGTCGCAGGCTCGCAACAACGCTTGTGGAAAATTGCCGAGAACATCGGCTGCCCAACTCGGCTTGGTCAAGTTGGCGTCCGAGAAGACGATCTTTACTGGTTGGCGAGCGAGGTAAATCTACAAAGGTTGGCGAACAATCCTCGCGTTATCGACACTCGCTCGCTTCAGCAAATCTTGCAAGCTCGCTTTTAGCCGCTCAAGTGGCTAAGTGCATTCCAGCGGTCAGAAGCCATCAAACATCGGGCTAAGAGTTTCGGCGTCGTACTAACTTCTGCAATTCTTCGACAATCGTTTGCAATTCACCAAGCGTCTTCGTGCTGAGTTGCATTGCATCGCTCGACGTAACTCCAAGAATCGATTCCAACGTCTGAATCAACTCGATCTTGCCGGCAACCAGACCTTTCTCGATGCCTTTTTCGATGCCTTTTTCGATGCCTTTTTCGATGCCTTTTTCGATGCCTCTTTCGATGCCTCTTTCGATGCCTCTTTCAATCCCCTCTTCAATCCCCTCTTGCCTAGCTCCATTCATGGCCCATTCGTAGTCTCGTTGAGCTTTTTCGCGTTGGTCGTACATTTGTTTATCCTGCGTCTTGGACGAAATTATTTCCAATGCTTCGATCGCTGTCGCAAAGTCAAGCCCTGGTAATAACTCCCTGAGCCGCGGCGCGTCGTACTCAGCAGCATGCAACAGCAAGAAGCCCCATTGTTCCAATGCACTCGCGTGCCGAATAGTTTCTTCCGATAAATTGTACTTCACTAATTCGACCGTGTGAACTTCAATTGCTTTCGCGAGTTCTCGGCCGCTGGGAATATCCACCATCTGAAATCGATGGTGAGCCTGATCCGATTCGCGGAACAAAATTCGGTTCAGCAAACAAATCGAGATGGCTGGCGCGGCTAGAGCATAGTTGTGGCCCGATTCCAACTGGTCTACGTACATCGAGCACGCATAGTAGACCAAGCGTTGCACCAGTCCGGGAAAAACCGAAACTTGCATTTCGACGTTTAACCAACGGCCCGCAGAATCGCGGCAGCGAACATCGAGCACGATCAGTTTACTGTCGGCGAACTCTTGGTAACTGAATGGATTGAGAATATCTACCGCAGTGATGGGGTTCCGCAAATCGAGAATTGCATTCAGCAACCCAATCAGCGCCAAAGAGTTTTGTGGCGAACCAAAAATCTTTTTGAAGGCAAAATCGACAGTCGGTTTGATCAATAATGGCATGCCCGTGCGGCCCTAAACTGCGGACAGTTATTCTCAAGTCGGTCTAACCGAGCGCGATGGTTACGGTCTTCGTTTCAGTGTATGGGCGCAAGCCGTCCTCACCTAGTTCTCGACCCTGTCCGGACATCTTGAAGCCTCCAAACGGAGCTGCCGCGTCGAAGACGTCGTAGCAATTCACCCAAATCGTGCCCGCGCGAACGCGACGCGCAAAATCGTGCGCTTTGGAAATGTCGCGGGTCCATACCGCGGCGGCCAAACCGTAGAACGTATTGTTAGCGCGCTGGATCAGATCCTCCCAGTCCTTGAATTTCAGGATGCTCATTACCGGTCCGAAAATCTCGTCCTTGGCGATGGACATATTGTCGTTGACATCCGCGAAAATTGTCGGCTTGATAAAGTACCCTCGGTCACCGTTGCGGTCACCGCCGGTAAGACACTTGGCCCCTTCGGTTTTTCCTTTTTGGATATACGACATGATCTTGTTGAACTGAGCTTGATCGACTTGCGGGCCCTGTTCGGTATCCGGAGACAGCGGGTCACCCAATCTGCGAGATGAAGCCAGCGACGTCAGTCGATCGACCACTTCGTCATGCACGCGTTCTTCGACAAATACGCGACTACCCGCGCAGCAGCACTGGCCTTGATTAAAGAACAATCCAAAATTCGTTCCTTGTACCGCCTTTTCAATATCGCTGTCCGCCAAGATGACGTTCGGACTCTTGCCGCCAAGTTCGAAGGTCAGTCGTTTCAATGACTGCGCCGCCTCGCGCATGATGATCTGAGCAGTTAAGTGCTCACCCGTGAACGCGACCTTGTCGATGCCAGGGTGCTTGACGATGGCTCCGCCAGCGGTCGGACCGAAACCAGGCACAACGTTGATTACACCGTCGGGTACTCCAGCCTCCTGGGCCAACGCCGCCATTCGCAGGCAAGTGAGTGGCGTCTGTTCGGCTGGTTTCATGACGACCGTGCATCCGGCCGCCAGCGCCGGCCCCCATTTCCATGCAGTCATCAACATGGGAAAGTTCCACGGAATGATCTGACCAACGACGCCGACCGGTTCCTTTCGAGTGTAAGTGAAATAGTTGCCGCGCACTGGGATCGTCGAGCCATGAATCTTGTCGGCGTAGCCCGCATAATATCGCAAGCAATCGATGACCAAAGGCAAATCCGCAGCACGAGCATCCCGAACCGGTTTGCCATTATCGAGACTTTCCAGTGCGGCCAGATCGTTCAATTCTTCTTCAATCAAATCGGCCAAACGATACAGCACTCTGCCTCGATCGCGTGCATCCATGCGACTCCATGGCCCGCTTTCGAATGCTTTACGGGCGGCTTTGGCGGCCAGGTCAATGTCGGCCGCATCTCCTTCAGCAACTTCCGCCAACAGCTCTTCGGTGGCCGGATCGATCGTGGCAAATCTTTTGCCGCTAACAGCATCTTGCCACTTGCCTCCGATAAAACATTGCGTTTGCTTAATTCTCGGTCGTTTAATTGGTTCAGCGACAGTTGCCATAATGAAATCTCCTGCAGAGTAGAGCAATTGTCCTCAATTGCTCAGAAACGATACTTGTTCAGAAACAATACTTACTCAGAAAACGTTGCTTACTCAGAAACGATTGAGACAATCGTTCTACTCTCAAATTCTACTCTCTACAACTCCCTTGACTTCGAAGTCCCTAACTAACGACGGGCGCGTGTTGCGCGACCAACGGTGGTTGTTGGAAATCCCCGGCGAAAATCAGCCGGAAAAATTATACGACTGTGGCAACGATCGCACCGGAAACCAGTACAAGTTAATCATGCTGCCTGGCGATGAAGCAGCTCAAGCTGCTCGCAAACGGTTTACGAATGTTTTGTCTAAATTTCCGGTTCCTCAGCCGCGCGACGTGTCGGGAGATTGATTGGCAGGATGAATTGGATTGAAGAGATTAAATTAGGCAGGACGATGTTGAAGTTAAAGCATATTGCGAGTTTCGGCGCAGTTTCGGTGATCATGGTTGCCTCGCTGGTCGGTTGTGCCAAATCGTATCAGTCAGAAGAAACAGCGCGCAGGGAAGTCGCCGCGCAAGAAGAGCTGCGCAAGTCGCAGGTAGCTGAAGATGCTGCGGCCAATGCGGAACTGAAAGATGAGAAACGCGGACGTCGTTGAGCTATGTGCGCTCGAACGAGATTTCAAAACAATCGAATTGGGCAATGATTTTTTTGCGTGACGAAGTCCAGGCGATAGGTTGTAGCTTTTTTGCATTAATTTCCGGTGAATTGGCGATGGTTGTAAAAAAACAAGTACATGCGTTTACGCTGGTTGAATTATTGGTGGTCATTGCGATCATCGGAGTATTGGTGGGTTTGCTGCTGCCTGCGGTACAGGCCGCCCGAGAGGCCGCGCGGCGGATGCAGTGCAGCAATAATCTCAAACAACTGGCGCTGGCCATGCACAATTATTCTTCGACCCATGGTCGATTTCCGCCTGCTTATATTCGCGTCTATTTCCAACCCGCTCAAACCAATACCGACTTGGATCAAGAACGACGAGGCAATTGGGGCTGGGGCGCGTTGTTGTTTCCCTTTATCGAGCAAACGGCGCTTCACACGAATCTCAATGTCGGTCCGGTCACTTTCGCTTCCAATCTGGATGTCGTGGCCACGCGCACGATGTTGCAGACCAGTTTGTCGATGTACCGTTGCCCGTCCGACGATGGACCTCTGCTGAATGTGGACCGGGTCGTACGCAGCCACGCCAACACCGTTAACTACGAAACGACAACGTCCAATTATTTGGGAGTGAATAATACGGGAACAGTTGACGGCAACCCACCTGCGATACGGCGCGGCGTTTTCATTCGCGATCAAGGCACTAAATTTGGCGAAATTACTGACGGTACCAGCAACACGTTTTGCATCGGCGAACGAGCTTGGCGCAAGATGCAGTCGACGGGAATTATGGGTATTCCAGCGGCAGGTTTGGCGTTCGGTTGCCGTGGTCAAGCGACCGGCGTTCAAGGAGACTTTGGAATCATGGACGTTGTTTCTGCAGGTCGTTTTCGCATCAACTATAACCAGGGTGTGGTGACGCGTCTCAAACGCGCGTTCAGTAGCAATCACACCGGTGGAGCACAATTCGCCAACTGTGATGGATCCGTGCGCTTCATCAGCGAGACTATCGATGGCGATATGCAAGTCAGTCAACAGTCACTGGACGCCGATCCCAATAGTACTTGGGAAAACTTAATCGCGATCTCGGATGGCAACCCGGTCGGCGAATTCTAGAGCGAGTTTTTTGATGAGCCAGTGTCATCGCGAAGATCGCTCGCTTGATCTTTCGACAGTGAATCGTCGGCAGAGTTTACATTTGACCTATTCCTCGATTTTCGCGCAAAATTGTCTGATCGCCGGCTGTGCGTTGGTCGTAATGCTTGCTTGCGTCGTAGCGATTCATGCACAGTCGGATAAGATCGATTTGCCAGCCGTTTCCACGGACTTGGTGCCGCTGACAGAACTAACCGGCGCTCAGCGCTACAAACAGGAACTCGGCGGACTTTACGGAGCTGGTGCGAATGAGCTGCCTGAGCAGCATTCTGCGGCAGCCCAGCGAGAGTCTACGTTGATCGTACCGCGGAATGCGCAAGGAAGTCCGCAAGCAGATGGCAAGATCGTTGTCGTCGCGTTCAGTATGTCCAACGCGGAACAAGAATTCGGCGCCTTTCAGAAACTGGCGCATGCTGATCCCGAATTGTCGCCAAACGTGTTTGTGGTCAACACCGCGCAAGGTGGTCGTGCGATGAGTTCTTGGGCGACTCCGCGGTATCGTACGTTTGACATCGCCGAAGAGAGGCTGACGCGAGCTGGTGTTACGGCTAGCCAAGTTCAAGTTGCGTGGGTCAAGATCCCGATCGAGTTGATAGATTATCGCCCGATAGGCTCCAAGGATATCAGCAATCTCGCTGAGAATATCAAGACCGTGCGAGCCAATACCCGTGTCGTTTTGCAGCAAGCCAAACAGCGATTTCCAAACTTGCGAATTGCCTATCTGGGCAGCCGAGTGTACGGTGGTTATTGCAAAACCGATCTCAATCCAGAGCCCTTTGCGTATGAATCCGCGTTCGCGGCAAGGTCGATGATCTTGGACCAAATCCAAGGCGACGCCGAGCTGAACTTCGACGCAACCAAAGGCATTGTCAAATCGCCGTTGTTGATGTGGGGACCTTACCTCTGGGCGAATGGACTCTCTCCACGCGCCATTGATGGTTTGACATGGGAGAGAAGCGATTTCGGTCGTGACGGCGTCCATCCGTCCACTGCCGGTGAACAAAAAGTTGCTCGACTACTACTCAACTTTTTCAAGTCCGATAGAACTTCACGCGATTGGTTTACGCGGAGAAGGTGAGGCAAGAGCGCGGGCGAAAAGAGCAACTTGCTTTGTCAAAGCAACTATCGGATGAGGGCAACTAGATCAACATGAGTCAAATACTTCAACTCCTGGCTAGGCACGCTGAGGGCTGGCAAACTCGCACCCAGGCAATCGTTGTCTGCTACATTTGCTTGCAGTTGCTGATTTCATTCGCGCAAGCGGTGAGCGACCAAACGGAGTTCTCTGCCAAGCCACATCCTGACGCGATTCCCAACATCCATCCGCCTGGTGAAGTTGATAATCCCGCCTTGGTGCCATATATCGTTGCGGACTCGCGCGTCATACCAGGAATCGTTGTCGACGAAACTCAAGCGACTTTGGTGGGCTCGTGGCAGTATTCAACGCATACACCGCCCCATGTTGGCATTGGGTATCTGCACGATCAAAAGGAAAACAAAGGTGCCAAATCAGTAACTTACGTACCTACCTTGCCGCATGACGGACGTTTCGAAATTCGAGTATCTCATTGCTACAACGTGCGCCGTGCAACCAATACGCCGATTACGATTCATCATGCCGATGGTGAACAAACGGTGCGCATCGACCAACAGCAGACACCTGCCTACCAACGGCTGTTTCGGTCGCTGGGCACGTTTCGATTTCGAGCAGGACGCGAGAGTTGGGTGCGCATCAGTACGGACGGAACCGACGGCAAGTACGTAATTGCCGATGCAGTTCAGTTTTTGCCAATAGTCGATCGGCCACACTTGCAAGCGCATTCGCACAACGACTACTTGCATGACTCGCCACTGCAAGATGCGCTTGACAATGGGTTTTGTAGTGTGGAAGCCGATATTTTTTTGGTAGGCCAAAAGTTGCTGGTCGGGCACATGTTGGGCGATACGCGACCGGAGAGGACTTTGGAACGCTTGTATTTAGAACCACTTCGAGAACGCGTCCGCGCTAATGGCGGTCGCGTGTTCAAGACCGGCGAACAATTCACATTGTTGGTAGACATCAAATCCGAAGGCTCAGCTACCTACGCCGCGCTGCGGTCGATCTTAAAAAAGTATGCAGATATGCTCACTACCAGTCACGCCGGCAAATCGGAGCAGCGAGCAATTTCTGTAGTGATCAGCGGCAACCGTCCTCAGCCTGACATCGCGGCTGACGAGCAGCGACTGGTTGCAATCGACGGCCGTTTGACGGACTTAGAGCTGCAACGACCAACGGATTTGGTTCCACTGATCAGCGACCGCTGGGGAGCACATTTCAAATGGCTCGGTCACGTTACTTTCGATCCAGCCGAACGCGAACTGCTGAAGAAATTCGTCGTGTCCGCGCATGCGCAAACTAAACGCATTCGATTTTGGGCGACACCCGACTCGCCACAAATGTGGCGAGAATTGCAATTGGCCAGCGTCGATCTCATCAATACCGACGATTTGGCTGGCCTGTCAGTATTCCTAGACCGCGCCAAATGATCAATTTGGTAACTAAGCAAGCCGGTGGGATTCGCGCGGCACTCAAGTTACATGATCTCTTTGATCGGATTGGGATCGCTGACCAAGTGCGATGGACGTCCGGTACTGTTGTACAGGATCTTATCTGGGTTGATGCCCAGTTTGAGATAGACGCTTGATACAAGATTCTCCGGCTTGTAAATGTTTTCGACCGCAGCATATCCGCGAACGTCCGTGGCTCCTACGACGGTGCCTCGAGGCGTACCGCAGCCAGCCACCAGAACGGACATGGCGCTGGACCAATGATCGCGGCCGGGTGTAGACTGGCCAGATAGCGTCGAAATCGCTGGTGTGCGCCCGAACTCGCCCATGACGATCACCAAGGTCGTATCGAGCAATCCGCGTTGATCCAAATCCTCGATCAGGGTCGCGACAACCGATTCGAGCTGTTGACCTTGTTTGCGAAACGCAGAGAAAATGTTGGAGTGATGATCCCAGCCTCCGTCATTGATAGTTACAAACGGAACTCCAGCTTCCACCAAGCGACGCGCTAGCAGGGCGCGATGGCCCAGTGCTGAACTGCCGTAAGAATCGCGAACTGACTGAGGTTCGCTGCGTATCTCAAACGCGTCTTGAGCTGCTTTGGATGTCATTAGCGAAACCGCCTGCTGGAAATTCTCATCAATGCCGACTACGGGGTCGCCGGCAGCGCGGTCATGGTAACGCTTGAATTGATCAAGCTTGGCACGTAGTTCGCGACGATTGAGTGCTCGCGAGTTTTCCAGCGCTTCGGGAATGGTCACGTCGCGAACCTGAAAACGCTCGCGGCTGGGGTCATCACCGACCACAAACGGTGCATGGCGTGCTCCCAGAAAATTTGGGCCGCCAGAGCGCGTGATGCTGGGCATGGAAAAATAAGGCGGCAAGCCATGCGGCGCTCCGCGCTCTGCCGAAACGACCGAACCCATGCTGGGGTGAAAGCTGACGAATGCACCGCAACTGACGGGGATACGCGTGGGCGAACCTGTCATCATGTAGTGATTGCCGGCACCATGATTGTTTTGGTTATGGCAAACGGATCGTACGATCGAGAATTTATCGCTGATTGCAGCCAGGCGTTTCATATTCTCGGAAAAGTAATAGCCAGGTGTTTTAGTTTTTATGGGCTGGAACTCGCCTCGAATCTCGATCGGCGCGTCGGGCTTGGGATCAAAAGTTTCGATATGGCTCGGTCCGCCGTCCAGCCAAAACAAGATGCAACCGGTCGTTCGCTTGGAACTGTCGCTGGCCAGCGATCGCGTGCGCAGAGCATCGACAAACCCACCTCCCAGTAGCGCTCCCAAGCCTAATTTCAGACAATCTCGACGCTTGGTCCCTTCGCAATTGCGATGTACGGTCATCAATATCTCTCCCGAGGAATCATGCTGGTAAGTCGTATCAGTCTACAAAATAAAATTCTGGTGTATTGAACAAAACCCAGAAAAGGTCTTCCACAGCCGCGCGACGGTCTCCGCTGGCAGGAAAACTCGTAAGTGCGACCTGCTTCTCTTCAGTGGTTGGTAGTCGGCAATAGGTCAGCAGGTAAGCCTCCTCGACGACTTGCGAGTTGCTCATTTCGCTGGCAGCAAGTTTGGCCGGTCGCCCGGCATCAAGCGAGATTTTTGTATTCAAAGCGGGCGAGTTCATCAGGTGCAAGACCTGCGGAGTTGTCGAATCGTAAGTTCTTTCGCACGGTGGGTCCTGGTTGGCGTCCGGCCTGCCGAAAGTATCCAGAAAAACGCTCGATGAACGGAAGGTCCACAATTGAGTCGCGCGAGATCCGACCGGCATTGCCGCAAAGTCTTCTTGAGTCCCCAGCACGTCGTTTACAGCGTCCAACAAAATCTCCGCCCGCATGCGCTGGCGATAATACCGTGAAAAATTCTTGATATCCGTGACGTTCCTTTCAACCGGTGTTGAACCGAGCCCGAACACGTAAGACGCGGTGATTTTTCGAATCAGTTGCTTGATGTCGTAACCTTGCGCACGAAAATGATTGGCCAAGAATTCCAGCAGCAATTCGTTGGATGCGGGATTGGTCGCGCGCAGGTCATCGACTGGGTCAACCAAGCCTTGCCCCATCAATTCAAACCAAACTCGGCTGGCCATCACTTTGGCGAAATAGGGATTCGACGACTCGGTCATCCATTGCATTAATGCATCGCGCGGCTCGATACCCGACTTGGGATCGTAAGCTTGTCCGGTCAATGTCTTCGGCGAAACCAACTCGCCGGTGCGTCCGTGTTTCAATTCTCCGGAAGACTTGTTGAGAATGATCTCCTCGCCACCTGAGATGGGCGGTGACAGGCCTGTACCCTTGTGTCCTACGTTTGCAAAAAAAGCAGCGAAGCCGTAGAAGTCATCCTGGCTCCAAACCTCAAATGGATGATGATGGCACTTGGCACATTCGAGTCGAATTCCAAGAAAGAGTTGGCTGGCCGATGCACCGATCTCTGTGGTATCCGGTCGATCACGAAAAATAACCGTTGCACCATTTCGCCATGTGCTACCCTTAGCGGTAAGTAGTTCGCGCACAAACTGATCGTACGGCATATTCTGTCGAAACGCTTCGCGAACCCAATTATCGAGGCTGCGGACCGCTTTGATTCCCGCGCGATATGGGTTGGGGCGTAACAAGTCCGTCCACTTGTTTGCCCAGAAGTCGGCGTATTCGGGGCGCTCGAGCAATTGGTTAATTAACTGCGTGCGTTTGTCAGCTCGAGCATCTGCAAGAAAAGCCCGAGTTTCATCGGATGCAGGCAACCGACCGATCACGCGCAGATAGGCGCGTCGATGCCACGTTGATTCACTGGCCGCATCCGATGGTAACTGTCCCATCAATTTAAGTTTGTTCCAAACCAACGAATCGATTTCGTTGTGCTGAGGCAGAGCGTTGTACACGGCATTGGGTACTTCGCCAGCCAGCGGAACTGTCACCGTGCAAACGGCGATGTTGTTCATATAGCGAGCCATGATGGCAGACTCGCCAGGAATCGGTCCCGCCTGAATCAAACCAGGTTCGTCATTCGAGATCGCAGCAATAGTTTGATCGTTGGACTGAAACGCGCTGCCGTCGGTTACTTCGCGCCGCTTACCATCGGAATATTCGGCGTACACTTTCAGGCGAAATTGTTCTTTCGGTTTAGCGCTGTGAGTTTTTGGGTCAACTACGACGCGAACCAGCGTGGGAGCGTCGTGAGGTGTCCGGGGCGCTCCATTTTTGATCCATTGTTTGAGCAGTTCGTAATGTGGACTGCCAATTTCGAATCGCTTGCCGCCGCCATGCGGTAATTCGCCGGTCGCTTTGCGGAGGATAAGGCTGAATTCAGGTGCTGCCGGAAAGATCCTTCTGCCGCGCCCCTCGCGAACCAATGCAAAATGATCGAAATCGCCATCAAAACCCAGCAATGACAGCGCAAAGCCATTCTGGCCACGAGATTTACCGTGGCATGGCCCAGAGTTGCAACCGTACCGCGTCAGCAGCGGTTGGACGTCGGATTCAAATGTAACCGATGCCGTAGAAGCGCTGGTTTCACCGGGCGTAACTGAATCGGAGGCGGTTAAGCATGCGAAACTGCTCAGTCCGATCACAGCGGCGAGCACAATTGGATGGGTGAATCGCATCATTAATTTTGGTAAGGTGGGAAAGGCTGCGGTGGGAATCCTACTCAGTCAATTCTAATCAAGCCCAAACAATTCTAATACAAGCCCGACGCGCACGCGAGTGCGTGCCAGGATTGAGGCACTCGCGTGCGCGTCGGGCTTGTATTTGCTCACGCCTTGGTAAATTCCCATCTGCCGCACACCTTA
>SYJV01000266.1 GCA_005798335.1 Planctomycetaceae bacterium
GACACCGACAATCGAATGGCCATGACCGGTGCCATTCGCAAGGTTTTGATGGAAGACCCCGATAAATTTGACCCGCGTGACTACCTCAAACCAGCGCGATCTGCAATGAAAAAAGTCTGCGTCGATAGAATGATCTCGTTTGGCCAAGCCGGACAAGCCAGCAAGATCCGTACCGCCGACTTGGTTGCGAAATAATTTGGTATTGCGGATTACGCTTGAGGGCGATGAACTTATACCTGCAAGTAGCAAGTAGAGCCAATGTCCTGGAAGCTGCTCAGCAAACTTGCAGGATTCGACGCATATTGTTTTGGCCAAGGACTTTAGCTTACAATGGTTTGATCCGCTCGACCTTTCCCGCCTCCGGCCACGATGGATTGGATCATGCCACAGCCACTGTATTTCTTTGACCGTCGCAAATTCCTGCGAGTTGGCGCTGCGGGGGTCGTTGGCACGACGCTACCTATTACATGTTCAACGATTGCCGGCGATCAATCTGCTTCCGTTGAAAATAATCGCCAGCAAATCCAACCGCCTGGCTTTGGCAAAGCCAAATCTGTGCTCATCGTCTTGCTAAGTGGTGGTCCAAGCCAATTGGATACGCTTGACCCCAAACCTGCGGCCCCCTCCGAAGTGCGAGGAGAGTTCCAACCGATCTCCACAACGATTCCGGGAGTGGCCGTTTGCGAGCATTTACCAAGACTCGCGGCACAAACGCAGCGCTGGTCGATTGTGCGCTCGCTGGCGCATCGCGAGCACAATCACTTGCTGGCGACTCACGTCGCGTTAACTGGTCGCCCGACGCCCTTGCCGCGCGGTGCGAGCGACTTAGATCGCGTGGAATCTCGAAATGATTTCCCGAATTACGCGGCCGCTTTGGATTTCATTCGACCCAGTAAAAATGGGGTTCCGACAGGTTTGTCGTTGCCGAATTATCTAATCGAAGGTCCGCTCACTTGGCCGGGACAACATGCTGGATTTCTGGGGCCCAAGCACGATCCGTGGCAAATCAATGGGGACCCAAATCATGAAAAGTTTCGCGTAGGCGCTTTGAACCTTCCCCAGGACATCGACCTTGGTCGCATGCGTTCGCGCCGGGAATTGCTGGACGATGTCAGCCGCGGTGCTTCCTCCTTGCCCGGCAGCGGTTCGGCGATTTCATTTCGTGAGCAACAGGAAATGGCGTATGGCCTGTTGACATCAGGCCGCATGCGCGAGGCATTCGACTTGAACCAGGAAAGCTCGACGAATCGCGATCGATATGGCCGCAACAAGTTTGGACAATCGCTCCTGTTGGCGCGTCGCCTAATCGAAGCCGGTGTGCCAGTGGTTCAAGCGACCATGGGAATCGTGCAGACTTGGGATACGCATGTGGATAACTGGGGCAAACTCAAGAACACGTTGCTGCCACAGCTCGATAGTGGACTTGCTGCGCTCACTGACGATTTGCTCGCCAGCGGACTGTTGGATCAAACTTTGCTGATCGTGATGGGCGAATTTGGGCGCACGCCAAAGGTCTCAACTTTGCCCGGTCAAACGATTCCGGGGCGCGACCACTGGGCTCATGTTTATTCCGGTTTATTCGCCGGAGCGGGTGTGCGTGGAGGACAAGTTATTGGTCAATCCGACTCGATTGCCGCTTATCCCGTTTCTCGCGCGTGGTCGCCTGCCGACATTTGCACAACCGTTTTTAATTCGCTTGGAATCGAAGCGGACGTAACACTGCTAGACCCGCTGGCTCGACCCCATCATTTGTTAAATGGAAATGTGATCGCTCCACTTTATACAGGTGCGTAGATCGATTCAGGTACGTTGTTCGCGAACGTCCAATTGCCACCAAGAGGTTTGACTTATGCGATTTTCGCTGTTCCCAACCGTGCTTGTCATGCTCGCCGCGCAATGCGCTCCGTGCTGCTTGGGAGCTGAGCCACCGGAACTGGTTGCTCGCTGGAGCTTTGGTACGGAAGAGATCAGTCGTTTGTCCGAACACGGCAACATCCATCGCGACCAACCGGGACCTCGCGAACCCGAGTTCCCCGACTTTGAAAAACGCAATACTGCGGTTAAATTCGGAGGAGACGGCGCCCATTTTTCTGTTGCTGATCATGGAGATAACAGCTCCTTTGATTTTACGAATGGTGACGCAATCACGATTGAGGCCTGGGTGAGTGTCGACACAATTGGTCAAGGCGACTTTCGCTATATCATTGGCAAGGGCAGGACCGGTGCGGCCGGACTGGCTCGCGACAACCAGAACTGGGCGATGCGAGTCAGTGGCAGCGATGGACTAGTCCGGGTCAATTTTTTGTTTGCCACTGAATTTGTTCCCGATCAAACCACTCCCGACGCTCATTGGCATCGTTGGACCACAACCTCGGGGTTCTTGCCAGGAAGCGGTTGGCATCACATTGCGGTGGTCTACAAGTTCGGACGTCCGGACACGATTCTTGCTTGGATTGATGGCAGATCGCGCGAAGGATCTTGGGATATGGGAGGCCCCACGAGCCAAGCTCCAGTAGTGGATAACGATGAAGTTTGGATCGGTTCCTCGCAAGGCGGCAAGCCTGGCAATAGCTTCAAAGGTTCGCTGGACGAAGTGGCCGTTTATAGAAAGGCGCTTTCTCCAGAAACACTGCGCACGAGATATCGCCGTGAAGGTCCCGAGCGACCTGAACCGCAACTTGTTGAGACTGTCCCAGAGATGCCTGAGATTCCTTATGGACAAGTGTTGGTTTTGGTTCGCGAAGGAGTCTCGGCACACGATCGCTGGCTAAATGTCTCGCAATCGACTTCGCCACAATCGCGCTGGGAGACTTTCGGTTTCATCTTGCCTCGGTTGCCGTATCGATATGATGATTGGGGTATTCGCGACGGTTGGGCTCCGCCGGTGCTAGTGCAAGCGGCAGCCAATGTTCACTTTCCGTCGGGTAGACATCGATTGTTGTTGCGATCGCGGGGCCTAAGTCGATTGTGGCTGGACGATAAAGTTGTTGCTCGTACCAAACCGCACGGGGGCTCCAGCGACGGTCACGAACCCGTTCAGCCAGTACCAGCATTGCCTGCGCAGGGACATCGAGCCGTTGGATTTGGCGATCAAGAAGTTATCGTCGATTTGAATATAGCGGAGGCAAAACATTATCGGGTAATACTCGAATCGGTTGCGGGCAGCAAGAGTTTGCGAGCAGAACCGGGGGAGATGGTGGTTGCCTATCAGCGACATGGGCACGGGAATTTTGAAATCTTGCATCCCGTGGGCGAGACTTCACCTACCGCGACGTTAGTTGAATCTGATTTTGAAGTGGCAATACAACGAGCCAAGCAATCCCTGGCAGCTTTGGACGACAAGACTCGACGGGAACTTGGAACCAGTCAAGATGCTTTTTGGCAGCATCGGCACGAACTCGGCCGGCGCTGGGCTATTGAGAATCCTGGTCCCCAATTGCCGGGTAATGTGCAAAATCCGATCGACTTTTTCATTGACGCTAAAGTGCGCCGTCTCGAATCGATAGGCGCTGGCAAGGACCGAGCAAGCGCGGAAGAGTTTCATGCGAAAGTACTGCCGGTACTGCGCGACAATTGCTTTCGTTGTCATGGTGAGAAAATCAAAGGTGGTTTGCGATTGAACACGTTGGCTGCTGCGGTTGCGGGAGGTGAATCGGGCCAAGCCGCAATAGTGGCGGGCCAGCCGCACGAAAGCCTGATACTCGAGCGCATGCGAGCGACTTCCGAAAGCGAACGCATGCCGCCAGGCGATGCCGCCCTCAAGCCAGAACAGATACAAGCTGTCGAGGATTGGATTAAATCCGGCGCGAAGTGGTTTGAACCGTTAGTGACTGCTGAAGAAATCGAGTACCCAGCAATCGTCGATGACGCGAGCTTTTTGCGCAGAGTTTACCTCGATACAGTCGGCGTGCCGCCCACGGTATCCGAAGCTCGATCATTCTTGGACAGCATGGCGGACAACAAACGTCAGATTCTCATCGACAAATTATTGCACGACCAGCGCGTGGCGGATCATTGGGTCAGCTATTGGCAAGATGTGCTGGCCGAGAATCCGAATATGCTGAAACCAAGCTTGAATAATACTGGTCCATTCCGGTATTTTCTCCACGAAGCCCTGCGCGACGGCAAGGCCATCGACCGCATGGTGACCGAGTTGATTATGATGCGCGGCAGCGAGCGCGAAGGCGGCAGCGCCGGGTTTGGACTGGCCGCTGATAACGATGCGCCGATGGCCGCGAAGGGACATATCGTTGCCGGCGCTTTTCTGGGAGTCGAGTTGCAGTGTGCCAAGTGCCACGACTCGCCGTACCACAGTACCAAACAAAAAGACTTGTATTCACTAGCAGCGATGCTCAGTCGCAAATCTTTGACGGTCCCATCCACCAGTACCGTCGCTCCAGGATTCTTTGAGAAGCACAAATTGCGCGAGTCGCTGATCCAAGTCACGCTCAAGCCCGGCGAGCCGATCGCGCCCGAGTGGCCATTTGGCGATGCGATCCCAACTGCCAATCCTGCAGACCTCAGCTCGCTGGTTCGTAACCATGACGATTCACGCGAACGACTGGCCGCGCTGGTAACCGCGCCGCACAACGAACGATTCGCGCGCGTCGTTGTCAATCGGCTTTGGAAACGACTAATTGGCGCTGGCATTGTCGAACCGGCACACGATTGGGAAGGACGAGTCGCTAGCCATCCGGAGTTGCTCGACTGGCTGGGCAAGCAATTAGTCGCGCACGATTATGACCTCGTGCATGTGCTGAAGTTGATCTTGAACTCCAGGGTCTACCAGCGGCAGGCGAAGGGCAATAATCTGTCAGCGCCGTTTGAGAAACGATTATTTGTGGCACCTGACCGGAGACGGTTGACCGCCGAACAGGTAGTCGATTCTCTGTTTGCCTCCGCGGGCCAAGCGATCAATGTCGAGGAAATTACTTTCGATCCCGATGGCCGACGTCCCGCGTCGTCGATGATCAACCTCGGCGCTCCGTCACGAGCTTGGATGTTTGCGTCGCTGTCCAATGAGCGAGATCGACCTAGCCTCAGTTTGCCGCGCGCCCAACTAGTATCCGATGTTCTCGAAGCGTTTGGTTGGGTCGGATCGCGTCAAAATCCGCGCACTGATCGTGAAACGGAACCGACTGTTTTGCAACCAGGTGTGCTGGCCAACAGTGTCGTCGTTAGTTGGCTATCGAGAGCATCAGCGGGCAGCGAACTTGCGAACTTGGCTGTGGGAGCCGAGTCGCCGACGGCGCTGGTAGATGCGATTTTCCTTCGATTCCTCGCCCGAAATCCCAGCCAAGAAGAACGAGCGCAGTATCAGGCAGCAATAACGGAAGGATTCGCCGAACGCGTTAACGTGGGTGTAACGACTTCGTCGAACGCGCAACCGCCGAGATTGGGTTTAGTCTCTTGGTCGAATCACCTGGCTCCGGAAGCGAACAGTATCAAAATTGAAATGGAACGACGTGCTCGCGAAGGCGAACCACCCGATCCTCGATTGCGCAGCCAATGGCGTGAGGTCTACGAAGACTTCGTATGGTCGATTATCAACACACCCGAATTTGTGTGGGTACCTTAGGTCGCGCCAGTGTTCGGATTTTTGTAGTGAGAGAAAGAATGACGTTACCGAATCGCCGCCAAATGTTAGCAACGTCCGCTAGCATTGCACTAGTTGCCAACTATGCTCGCGCGGAATCTGTTCCACTGCTTCAATTTGGCAAAGCGCAACACTGCATTTCGATTTGGCTGGGCGGAGGCATGTCGCAAGTCGATACGTTTGATCCCAAACGGCGCGGTGATCCAATTCGGAAAGTTCCGGGATCGTATTACGCATCAATCGATACGGCTGTGCCCAGAGTTCAAGTTTGCGAGCACTTGCCACGCGTGGCAAAGTTGATGGACCATGTCACCGCAGTGAGAACGGTCAATCACGACGTTATCGATGAACATGCGGCGGCAACCAATCGCATGCACACTGGTAGAACCGTTAGTGGAACTGTGGTCTATCCTTCGTTGGGATCGGTGATCGCCCATCAAAGAGGACCGGCTGCAGAAAACGCACCCGCTTATGTATTGATTGGATATCCAAACGTCACACGAGGACCCGGCTTTCTCGGTGCAAGAAGTAACTATCTCTATCTCACGGACACCAGCCAAGGTCCAGCGGGTTTATCGCGACCGAATGACATCGGTGACGATCGCCAATTGCGGCGTGAAGCATTTCTCGCTGGCATGCGTCGCAGTGCCGGTGAGCGCCTGGGGAGTGATCGCAAGATCCAGGACTACGAGGCAGTGCTCGAACTGAGCCAGAATCTTAGTGGACCGGATTTCAATCGAGTGTTTAAACTCGATGAAGAGCCCGGTGATTTGCGAAATCAATATGGTGGAGAATTCGGACAACGCTGTTTGTTGGCTCGCCGACTGGTCGAGCGCGGAGTGCGGTTCATTGAAGTGTCGCACAATCTGAACTTTCTCAATGGTACAGGTTGGGACATCCATAATGCCGGTATTCAAAAACAACATGAGTTGATTCGCGAACTCGATAACGCCATGTCCGCATTGATCGTCGATCTCCAAACTAAATCGTTGTTAGACAAGACGCTGATCGTTATTACTTCCGAATTTGGTCGCCCGCCTCAGTTCGACGGTGGAGGCGGACGTGGGCACCAAGGCAAAGCATTTACATGCGTATTAGCTGGCGGCGGCCTTAAACACTGCGGAGCTTATGGTGAGACCGATGAAATATCAAAGGAAATCGTCCGCGATCCAGTGAGTGTGCCCAATTTCTTCGCGACGATCCACTGGGCGCTCGGTATCGATCCCAGTAAAAATCTCTACGACGGGGATCGGCCGGTACCCATCACCGACAATGGACAAGCGATCAAGTCACTCTTTGCCTAGAGAGTAGAAAGAACCCGTGTAAGTCCTAGGTTTGGGGCGAGAGTCGTTTGGATAAACTGACGATTCGGCCCCGTGATCGTGAAAGGTTGACGTCACACTTTCGCACTCAAAATCATCGAACTGAGTTAACTCGAGGTCTAATTCGCCTTTCCAAGAATTGCACTTCGTACAGTCGCCCATCGGGCGCCGGTGAGATCGCATCAGCGCGAGTCCGCCTGGGTCCAAGCTGCAAAGCCTTTCGCAATCGTGATGCCCTGGTTGACGAACACGGCGCGAATCACGTTCTTGGTCCGAGTGATGCGTTGGTCGAGCGATTTGCGGTACTTGACTAGCAACCGTAACCGGCGTTGATCGGGGGACGGGACGTGAACCGATTTGAGCGAATCCATGGCCGCCATCTTAGCCAGCTTGAGCGCGTCGTCGCGGTCGGTCTTTCGATTGACGTTGGTCCACTTCCAAGCCTCTTCGTTGGTCGAGCACACGAGCGTCCGCAGCTTGAGTTCCGCGCACAGATCCGTGATCCAACCCGCCGTACCACAAGCCTCCATCACCACCAGATCTGCCTGCGCGTACTTTTTGACGAATATCTTCCGCAAGCTTCCAACCGTCGTGTCGGTGGTGCAGAAAACCGCCTGCTGAGACGTGGAATCATACAAGCAACACATGGTATCATATTTACCGATATCGAGTGCCAGAATCTTCATCGTAAGCTCCGGAGGTCTGGGGTGCGAAAGTGTGACGTAAACCTTTCACGATTACGGGGCCGAATCGTCAGTTTATCCAAACGACTCGCGTCCCAAACCTAGGACTTACATGGATTCTTTCTAGAATCTCGCGGCTCGACCGCGCTATGAAGATACAGGAGTCACAGCATTAATTCAGATGTTCGGATGCGAGGATTCGCGAGTCGCTCGACTGTGACTGCAGCGATCGCTTGGATTGATTCGACGATCAGTCGGATGCGAGAACTGCCCAGCGAAACGGTAGCGATGTGCGACGCGGCGGGACGGATATTGGCAGAAGAAATCGTCAGCGATGTTGATGTGCCTGGTTTTTTCCGCTCGATGATGGACGGCTTTGCTCTACAAGCTCACCAGACACAGGGTGCCAGTACCTACAATCCAATTCAGTTAGAAATTATTGGCGACTCGTTTCCAGGCAGACCATACTCCAGCAACGTGTTGCCCGGACAAGCAGTTCGCATCATGACTGGAGCACCGATGCCCAGCGGTGCCGATTCTGTCCTGCCGTGTGAGTTTGCCGAAGCGCACTCAAATCAATTGGCAGCGCTCGGGGAAGTATCGCCTGGTAAAAACGTTGGAACTGTGGGCGAGGACGTGCGCCGGGGAACAGTTGTCTTTCAGTGCGGTCGCCTGCTCCGACCACAGGATGTTGGAGTTCTATCTTCGATCGGCCGTGGCGCGGTACGAGTGATTCGGCGACCCCGAGTTGGAATTTTGATCACGGGCGACGAGTTACTTGCCAGTGGTTCACGGCCCACAGGATTCAGAATCGCCGATGCCAACGGGCCCATGCTGCAAGCGCTCGTGACTCGCGATGGGGGACACGTATTATCAACTGATATCATCCGCGATGATCGCAACTTGCTAACTGCTGCGATGAATCAGCCGGCGGACATCATTTTGGTTTCTGGTGGTTCAAGCGTCGGCCAGGAAGATCACGCTCCGCGCATTTTGGCTGAACATGGATCATTAGTCATTCACGGAATTGCCATGCGGCCAAGCAGTCCGGCTGGTATGGGTCACCTCGACCAGCGAATGGTATTTCTGCTCCCAGGAAATCCCGTCTCCTGTCTTTGCGCCTACGATTTCTTTGCGGGGCGAGCCATTCGTGCCTTGGGCGGGCGTGATCGAGATTGGCCATACCGCCGAGTACATGCGACGCTGAGCCGCAAATTAGTGTCGACTGTCGGTCGTGTAGATTATGCTCGCGTTAAACTGGTCGGTGCAATGGTTGAGCCAATGGCGATCAGCGGTGCTGCGATCTTGACCTCCACAACGATGGCTGACGGATTCGTTATTGTTCCATCGGACAGCGAAGGTTACGCGGCATTTACTGAAGTGGACGTCTTCCTTTACTGAGCGGCGATCAGGCAACACGCCGAACCTGGTTATTCACTACAATGTGGGTTGTTGGTGGCACATTCCCTAACTAAGCTCAGTTATTGCGTTGGGTGTCGCGCTTTCAAAATTCAAACTTGGCGGGAGTAGCGTTTGGCTTATCGCCCGAATTCAGCTTCCGCCAATTTTGAATTTTGAAAGCGCGATCCCTACTGCACTGTTTGAATTTATCATTGAACCGAGGAAACTTGCCGAGGAATTCTATGAACTACCGTGCCATCGTGTTCGCATTGCTATGGTGCGCGATGAATCAGGATTGCGAAATTCATGCAGCAGGTCCTAGCGGACGATGGCGCGGCGATTGGACCAGCCCAAACCACTGGACACCACGGACCGATGCGAGCTGTCGTGCGCCAACGCAGCAACGGTCAATATGACGCGCGGTTCGTCGGGCGTTTCGCGCTGGTGATTCCATTCACCTACAAAGTTATTTTGAGACCGGTGGCATCCGATTGTTGCGGCACAATTCTTGTGGCTAGCAAGAAACTGCCTTTGCTGGGCACTTACAACATGACCGCCGACGTATCGAACGGCCAGATGACAGCTCAATACTATTCAAAAAAGGACCAGGGCGTTTTTCGTATGAGTAGATGACCTTTTTATATCAAGCTAACGCCGTATGGTCCTTGTGGCTGACGGAATGGTTGGGCCTAGTTCAAAGGTTGAGTCGCGCGCAGATAGGCAAACAAATCACGCATCTGTTGCTCATTGAGTGAATTGAGCAACCCTTCAGGCATGATAGACACCGGCGAGGCTTTCATAGCCTCGATTTCATCGCGTTGAACGACTATGGTTTGGCCATCTGCGGTGCGCAGTACAACGATTCTATTATCCTGATCCGCAACGAATCCGTTCAGAGTCAAACCGTCGGCAGTCAGCACGACAAAGGCCTCGAATCCTTCTCGAATTTGCAACGATGGGTTCACAATATTTACCAGCATCGTGGCCAAATCATCTCGTTTGTATTGAGTCAAATCGGGACCGATCAATCCACCTTCATCGAACAAAACATGGCACTTGCCACAATTCTCTTTGTAAAGCAACTTGCCTTTGTATGGGTTTCCAGTACCTCCGGAAAGCTGGGCAGTGACTTCCAAAATCCTTTTGCGTAGTGACTCATTATCGGAACCCTTGAGCGGTCCCCAGATCTTTTGTATAGCCGCTTGTATGCCAGAATCCGTGTGCAAAGCCATGCGTTGTACTACTGCGAGAGGGACCTCGTCCGATTTGAACTGGCCTGCTTCGATTCTCTCGATCAACACTTTCGTCCAGACTGGACGCGAGGCAAGCAGCGAAACTGCAACATTGCGCGGGTCGCCCGATAGTTTTTCTACTAGGCCAACTAATCTCAGCCCGATCGATGGCGCATCATAGGCTTGCAAGGCAGTCATCCCGGCAACTCGGACTTCGCTGTGAGTCGTCGTTTCGACGACCGAAAGAATCGCATCTTGAGCATCCTTGGGATGAATTTGCCCAAGCACCTGAAGGTACAGCACTCGATCTGCAGCTTGGGCCTTTTCATCACTGATGATCTGCAATGCCTGGCGCACCGCCTCGGGGTCCGATTGACGCAGTCGCAATGCCAATGATCCACCGCCGCGCTTGGCCATGATCGCGACCAGTTCGTCCGGCAGTCCTGTCAACGGTCGGCCCTCGTAAGCCTTTTCGAATCCGACCATCAACAGCTTGATATGCTCGTCCGCTGGTGCAAGCGTCAACAATCGCGCACATGCCAGCAGGTCTTTTTGGCTACCAGCCTGCGCGAACCGACGCATGGTTTGCTCGATCATCTGCTTGCGAGCAATGGAGTGTTGCCACAATGAGGGCGATTCAAACAAAGAGACTACCAAGTCTCGCCCGACCCCTGATTTGTCTTCGATCGCCCACCAAAGTAGCAACGGAATATGCGGATCGTCAGCATCCTCATCATGAGCCAACAATTTACCGACTATAGGCAAGCACTGTTCCGCCGGCAAGCGCCGAGCCGAGCAAGCGAGTTGGCTGCGCACTTCAACGTACGATTCACGCGCAGCCAATTCTGTCAAAGCGTCCGCCATCTTTGACGAGACCACGCGCCAGTCGCAAGTGATACGTACTGCCCACAAGCGGACGTATGGATCAGCGTGAGCAAGCGCTTTCAGCGCTGCGTCTTCCGTCAAGCCGCCGATGGCGTTGAGTGCCCACAGCAGTTCGAGAGCCTCCTGTCCGGAGCTGGTCGCGATCCGCGATTCGATAGTCGCTGCCAGTGCGCTGCCTTGGCGTTGTGCCAACAACCTCTGGGCGGTTTGACGTTCCCACTTGTTCTCACTGCGCAGTTTGTCGAGCAACAGGTCGTTGGACATCGTCGAAAAATTGTTGACCGCAGGAGCCTTAGCGCCGGCTCGTTTCAATCGATAAATGCGGCCGCTCTCCCGATCGATGCGTCCTTGATAGTGAGCTGCGTGATCGATGCGTTGTTCATACATGTCCGCGACATAGAGCGCACCATCGGGTCCCGCTTGTATATCTACGGGCCGAAACCAAGGATCATCAGTCGATAGAGCCTGCCCAACATCTGCCGTCTTGAATGTGGAACCTTCCGGTGAAATTTTTGAGTACACAACATGACTCAATAAAGGCGAGACGCCGAATAGCTTGCCTTCGTAGTCTGCTCCCAACTGACCTCCTTCATTGATCACAAAAGTATGTGTAAAACGAGGTACGCTATGGTGTCGCATCATAGGGAAATAGCCGTAAGTATAAGGGTTCGACAATGCTCCATGCTTGCCGAATCCCTTCTGGTAGTATCCACCTTGGACATAGTGAAAACCTCGCGTATCGCCTCCGTTATGACCTGAGTAAACTCGCCCTTTGGTGTCGAACTCGACACCGAACGAATTTCCGCCACCTTCGGCAAAGATCTCATAGGTTTTGGAACCGGGCTGATATCGCCAGATCAACTGCCCCATGGAATGAATGGGTCTATCCTGGCTACCGTAACGCCGAATATTGCCGGTCACAGTGCTCCCTTGTGAAGCATACAGCCATCCGTCTGGCCCGCGTCGCAAATTGTTGGTGACCGAATGGGAATCCTCCAAACCAAATCCCTCGAGATGGACTTCCGGGTTTCCATCGGGGACATCGTCGTGATTCTTGTCGGGATAGAACAATAGGTACGGTGGATTGAGGACCCACAGGCCATCGCGATCAAATTCGAACGAAGTTGCTAAACTCAATCCGCTGACAAATGTTGCGTGTTTGTCGAATACTCCATCGTGATCGGTATCTTCGTGAATTGAGATCTTATCGGCACCAGGAAAGTGATTGGGTGGCGGCAAGGGTGTTTTGTCGTATACGCTGCGCAGGAATTTATCGCGACTAACCATTTTTAGTCCTGCTGGAGTCGGATATTGCAAGTATTGCATGACCCACATCCGCCCGCGCTGATCGAATTTCAAGGAAAGCGGTTGGCCAATGTGAGGTTCCGCCAATGCCGTCTCAACTTCTAGACCAGCGGAAGTTCTGAAACTCTTGAGCGCGTCGACTAAGTTGAGCGGACCGACTTCGCCAGGCAGTCGCTTCAGGATCTGGGCGACCTCGGCCGCAGTTTGGATCTTGATGAACGTAACTTCGGGCACTACCGCGGTACCTTCGCCGGCCGTGCTCCACAGAGGATTATCGCCAGCGCGAAACTGCCACTGACCTTCCAATCGAATGGCATCGGTACCAGCAAACAGGACTGGCGCCGCAACGTTGAAACCACCGCGACCGTCGCTATCATAAACGCGAATGGCCAGTACGTTGAGTTTGCCAAACGCGATCATCGAACTATCGACTTGATGGCGCGCCGGTTCCCCTAGTCCGCTGCGAAACTCGGGTGGAAACGAACCTACCGTACCAATCTTGTTACCATTGAAATAAATTTCGCGTGCATCGTCGACGGGTTCGACAAACAATTCGAAATCGCGGCCTCGCCAGGCTTCTGGTACTTGCACAGCGCAGCGATACCACGAAAAACCCTGCTTGCCGGGAGGTGGTTTCTTCCACACATCCGGCGCCTTGACAAGCTGCCAATCGGCCACTGGATCTACACCCAACAGCAAGCCATGTGGCAAGCTGAATAGGCTCAGTAACAGGAGAACAAGTCGGTTGCCGTGTGTCATCGCAGCGAGTTACCTTTCAAACATCAAGACGCGTAGCGTGTTATTGGCCTGATAAAAAGTGAACCGAAGGCGCTAGCCTCAAGCGCCGCAGGGGTTGCGTAGGAAAAAGCCATTCGATGGACGAAATCATTTGGAGTTGGTATGTCTTGCAGTCTTTGCGCCGCAACACCTTCGACGCCCAAGGCTAGCGCCTTCGGTTCACTTTTTTGTCAGCGTTTCGCGTTACTGTGGCGGGGCGGGAACAGGACGCGCATCCGCAGCAAAGCGAAAGGGCTTTCCACCGAGAATATCCGCGCTAGTGATGGTGGGACACCAGTACTTTTCAATATGCCCAATGATTAGATCAAGACCCGTGAAGTGATCGACATACGGCTTCTGTGCCGGATTGTACATGCAATCTGTCATGTCGCGCATCAGTACTACGTCCATGCCTTGATAAGTAAGCTGGCGAATACCAAAAGGACGACCCATCACGCACATGTTGGTGTGGACTCCCATGACAATCACATGCTTGATGTGGCGTTGCTTCATGAGATAGTACGCTTCCGCACTGTCAGTGATCGCATCGGGTGGCATGATCTCCAAGGCTAGATGTTGTCGCGTATAAAAGCGAACCTTTTCTCGTGGCAGCGTATCTTCACACGGTTCTGAATCTTCGATTGGCAAAGGCGGCTCGTGTTTGTCGTCGAGGTAACACCAATTCTTCAGTGGTACGAGCGTCTCGACCTTTGGAGCCTGGCGCGCCAATGCCCGTTGAGGTGAGCCTTCATACTTGTCCATACATCCGCTTGGGCAGTGGATAATTAGTACGCCCCTATCTCGCGCTTGACCAATGACACGATTCATGTGCGGCGCCATTTCGGCAACTCGCGAGGCTGAAGCGCGACAATAATGGTCGTCCCACATATCGCAAATCACGATCGCCGTTTGTTTCGCTGGCCAAGCGGCCGTTTTGATTTGTTCAACAAACCGTTTGCTTCCCTGAGGTGACTCAACTTGGCGCCGCAATTGGACCGTCAGTTCCGTTTCGGCCGCTACCACGTCTCCCGCACGTGCCAATAGAACAACCACCAAAACAATCGGGATCGAAACCCACTGTCTAATAAATGCGTTCATCGAAACACCTCTTTTCTGAGTGCATTAGGCAATATAAGCCCCACGCGCAAGCGAGTGCGCGCCAGGATTGACGCACTCACTTGCGCGTCGGGCTTGTATTCTCGCGCATGCGCGCGGCGTCTTACGATATCTCCCAACCTTTGCGATACTCTTTAACGAGATACTTTTCAGCCTCTGGCATGCCGATCACTTTCATATTCTCAGCATCCCATGCGATTTTCTTGCCAAGCCGATAGGCTACGTTACCGAGTAAGACGGCTTCGGTGAGAGCGCCGGAATAATCGAAGTTGCAGGTTGTCGGCGAACCATCGCGGCACGCTTTCAGCCATTCGGTATGATGACCAATCGAGCGTTCGATTGTTTTCGGTGGCGGAGTGAACTTGGCAAATTTAGCAGTTGGAAACAGTCGGTACCTGCCGTAGTCCGCAAACATTTTTCCTTGGCTGCCGACAAACATCACACCATTTCCGGGCACCTCTTCGCCAGCGACCATTTTGGGAATCATGTCCCCGTCATACCACGTGAACTTAACGGCGGGTCGACCTTCGGCGGCGGGGAATTCATAGCGCACCGTCAAGCCCAGTGGCGCAGTCTCCGGGTGAACCGCCGGCCCTTCGGCTTCGATGGAGGTTGGATGACGAAGCTTCAGCGCCCAGAATGGAAGATCCATGTAATGGCAGCCCATGTCACCTAACGTGCCTTGCCCAAAATCCCACCATTTGCGCCATTGCGCAGGGTGGTATCGGCCAGTTGCAAAGGGTCGAACCGGAGCAGGTCCCAACCAGAGATCCCAATTCAAACTCGCGGGTGGCTCTTCGCCTTTTTCGGGTCGATCACCTCCGCCCCAGCCCTTGCCCACCCACACATGAACTTCATGAACATCGCCGATCACTCCAGCCTGGATAATTTCGACTACGCGCCGGTAGTTTTCTTCTGCATGGATCTGGGTACCCATTTGCGTCGCCACGCCCTTCTCTTTTGCGGCCAGCGCCAAACGGCGAGCTTCGGTAACAGTATGCGTTAGCGGCTTCTCGCAATACACGTGCGTGCCGGCGCGAATCGCTCGCATGGCGGCGGGGAAGTGATTGTGGTCGGCAACAGCGACAACCACAGCATCGACCTTATCCGCTTCTTTATCGATCATCTCGCGATAATCTTGGTAGGCTCGCGCCGAAGGAAACTGAGCCAGAGCGCGTTGCATGTATGTGCTATCAACGTCACATAGCGCCACGATACTCTCGTGCTTGACTTTAGAGATATTATCGCCAGCGCGATTGGCGGTCCCGACACACGCGAGATTGAGTTTCTCGAGCGACGACTTCGACTGAGCTACAGCTATACTAGTGAAATAGCCTGACGCGATGACTGCGGAACTGGCGCCGGCAACTTTGATAAATTCGCGACGCGTCGTCGCATGCATGCGGTTAGTCATAGTGAAATCCTCGTGGGAAATGCGTTGAATGGAAGTAGTGGTGCAGCAGATAGTTATTGGCTCGCGCGACTGTTCGAAATAACGCGACAGCAGTTCACGTTGACGATCCAAATATGGCGAACCAATCCTTCAGAGGTGGGAAAGCGTTACTTATGCTAATCCGACGCAAAGGCGTTTGGCAACATGGCAAACTGCCTTTCCTGGCGATTTTGCCGACATCCCGCAATCGTTTTTCGGGGCTGCACGCTCAGGCTTGCGAACCCAGCGATTGGTTTCTGGCAAACCAGGGATAAACAGCCGGAACGACTAGAGTGGTTAACAGAGTCGAGCTAATCAGACCGCCGATGACAACCGTGGCAAGAGGACGTTGCATTTCCGATCCGTCGCCATGCGAAATGGCCATCGGCAGAAAACCCAAACTAGCAACCGTGGCTGTCATCAAAATGGGTCGTAATCGCATCAATGCCGTTTCTTGAGTCGCTTGTATGACGTTCATACCTTTTTGGCGACTCACTTCCGCTGCACTTACCCAAACCAGGCCGTTGAGTACTGCGACACCAAATAGTGCAATGAATCCGACTCCCGCTGAAATACTGAACGGCATCTGGCGTAACCACAAAGCGAAAATTCCTCCGGATGCGGCCATGGGTACCGCCAAGAATATCAATGTTGCTAACGAGAAAGACTGAAACGTTGTATGCAGCAGGATGAAGATCAGCAACAGCACGATCGGCGTGATAATCGCCAGCCTGCGACTGGCAGATTGCAAGTTTTCGAAATCGCCACCCCATTGAACTTCGTAACCGGATGGCAACGGGACTTCTTTTTCGACCAATTTACGAGCTTCGCTGACAAAGCTGGCGACGTCACGTCCACGCACGTTGGCGGCAATAAATGTGCGGCGTCGATTGGCTTCGTGCTCCACGCCAGGCGGAGTTTCTTCGCGGTGAATTTCTGCTACGTCATTCAGTAATATCGACTTACCCGCAATCATGGCGACAGGGAGTTGGCGAATCAGGTCGATGTCGTTGCGCCATTGTTGTGGAATGCGAACGATGATAGGGAACCGGGCGCGTCCTTCGAAAATCGACCCAACTTCGTGTCCTCCAATAACGGAGACAGTGTTCAAGACGCTTTGAGCCGAGATTCCGTACCGCGCGAGTGCCTCGCGGTTGGGACGAATCGTCAGCGTGGTGAGATTGGCTTGATAATCGGCTTTGACGTCGACCGCTCCGGGAATCGTCTTGAGCAGTCGCTCAATCTCTTTAGCCTTATCGGACAGCATTGTCAATTCGTCGCCATAGACCAGCACAGCTACGTCCGCCTTTACGCCCGCGACCAATTCGTCGACTCGCATTTCGATTGGCTGAGTAAAGCCAAACACGGCCGTGGGAACTCGGGCGTAGAGTGCGTCTGAGAATTCAGTGACTAGCGCATCGCGCGATTTGGATTTCGGCCATTTCGCGCGAGGATGCAGCATGACCCAAACGTCCGTCTGATGCGTGCCCATGACATCGTTGGCGATCTCGGGCCTGCCAGTTTTACAGAAGACGGTCTTGACCTCCGCGAATCTGCGCAGCACCTCTTCAATTTGGCGTGACAGTTCCACGGCGCCTTCTAGTGAGGCGCTCGGTAGACGATTGGCCTCAACCAGGATATCACCCTCTTCCAGCCTTGGCATAAACTCTGCCCCTAAGTTCATCGCCAGCGGGATACTCACACCAAATACAGCGATAGCAATCAGTACCGTGACCACAGGCTGGTCGATCGCCAATCGAGCCACTGGTGCATACAGCCACTTGAGCCAGCGCATCAGTGCAATTTCTTGGCTAGAGAATCTGCGTGGCAAGGCAATCGAAGCTAGAGCGGGCATCAAAGTCATTGACAGCATCAGCGACCCGGCAAGCGCAAACAAAACAGTCAGTGCCATCGGGCGAAACAACTTGCCCTCGGTCCCTTCGAGCATCAAGATCGGCACGTACACAATGGCGATAATCAACTCTCCAAACATCGTCGGTCTGCGCACTTCGAGTGCGGCGTCGCGAATGATCTTTGCGCGGTTCGCCAAACCAGTCGCCTGGGACAAGCGGTGCATACAATTTTCGATCATGATGACCGACGAATCGACGATCAACCCAAAGTCGATCGCCCCCAAGCTCATCAAACTCGCAGTAATGCCGCACACGTGCATCATGTTAGTCGCGAACAGCATCGACAGCGGGATCGCCAAAGCGGTGATCAAACCGGCACGAAAACTACCGAGCATGACCAGCAGCACGATCATGACCAGTACTCCACCCTCTAGCAGGTTTTTACTGACGGTGTTCAACGTACGTCCGATCAATTCCGCACGGTCGTAAATGATCTCTAGTTCAACGTTTTTTGGCAAAGTGGGTGCGAGCTCCGCCAGTCGCTGTTTCACTGCTTCGACGACCTCTCGAGAATTCGCGCCGATACGCATCATGACCATGCCTGTCACGATCTCGCCACGTCCATCGCGAGTTACACAACCTTGGCGCGTCAGCGCGTCGTTGGCTACTTCGGCGACATCACCGATGTAAACTGGTGTTCCATTGCCTTGGCGACGAAGTACGATTTGCTTCAGCTCGTCGATGGTGCCAACGATGGCTTGGCCGCGAATAAAACGCTGCTCGTCGTAATGCACTACGTACCCACCTCCAACTGCGCGATTGTTCACTTCGACCGCCTGAAAGATCTCTTGCAAATCGATACCGAAGCTGGCCAGTCGGTCCGGCAGTGGGCGAATTTCGAAAGTCTTGTAGTATCCACCGTGTGTGTTGATTTCCGTGACGCCGGTTACACCTCGCAGTTTGGGAACGATATCCCATTCGAGTATCGTCCGCAGATCCGTCGAGGAATGTCCTCGTCCACGAACTTCGAACTGCAGCACTTCGCCCAATGCTGTCGCCAGCGGGCCGAGCTCAGGAATTCCGTAGCCAGGTGGAATTAACGCTGCCGCACTGGTCAGGCGCTGATCAACCAGTTGCCGCGCCCAATAAATGTCCGTACCCTCGCCAAATACAATGGTGACGACAGACACGCCAAATCGGGAAATGCTGCGCACTTCTTCAACTTGAGGGATGCCGCCCATCGCCGACTCAACGGGGTAAGTTACAAAGCGTTCCACTTCGACCGGCGACAAAGAACCAGCATCAGTAATCACGGTTACTTGGACGTTGGTCATATCGGGCACAGCATCGATCGGCAATTGCTGAGCCGACCAAATGCCAGCAACCGCCATCAGGCTGACTAAAGTAAACACAAGCAGCCGATTCTCGAGCGAGAGGTCGATAATTCGCACCAACATTTTTGGTTAGTCCTCGCTCTCGAGCAATAATTCCGACTTAAGTGCAAAAGTGCCTTGCACGACGACGCGGTCGCCGTCCTGGAGTCCTGATTTGACTTCCACCCACCCCTGTTGCTCCTGGCCAACTTCGATATCGACCCGATTGAATTGCCCTGCATCACCTGGCCGAAACACAAAACTCGCACCATCGTGACTGGCAATGGCACTCTCGGGAACCATCAATTTCTGTTCGGGTTGGCTGACGGGCAACGAGATCTTCGCAAACAATCCTGGTCGCAGACGTGTACTTGAGTTATCGATTGATGCGACCAACGGTATTGAGTTGGTTGCCGGATCAAGTTCGCGGCCAATGTAGTAGACACTCGCCTCCCAGTGTTCGTCCGGAAATGCAGGCAGGTTCACCGATAGTTTGTCACCAGGTGCGAGCAGCACCTTGGACCAGTTCGCTTCGCGCATGTCCGCCGAGACCCAAAGAAATGATGTATTGGCCACGATATATAAACCATCGCCGGAATCGACGCGCTCGGTCGCATTCAGCAGTCGTTTTTCCACAGTCCCTTGGATCGGCGCAAAGATGCGGACTTGTGATAGGTCGCTGGCTGAGTCGGTATCGTCGGCTCCATCATCTGCACTGACTTGCCTTCCCAGCAACGTGGCTACCTGTTGGCACGCTAGCTGGTATCTGCGCCGCGCATCGTCCAAGCCCGCAGCGGCGGAGTGCTGACGCTGTTGGGCATCGAACAAAGTCTGTTGGAGGTTTGCTTGAAGTGAGGCCATCGCCGAATCGAATTGAGTGGTTCGCTCCTGGACAATTCGCCCGGATACTGCGCCAGTTGCCGCCACTCCTGTGATCCTAGTTTGCGAGGCTTCGGTCAGTAGCAAATTTGAATATGCCGACAGTAGAATTTCTCCGGAACTACCGACGGGTGTATCGCCAAGCGAACTTCGTATCCCGGCAGGCGTCATTCGCGACTGAATCGATTTGGCTATTTGCTGAATGCCCTTGAAACTCGTCACTGCCCATGTGTGTTGCTTGTCCGCCAAATTGAGCTCATCTTTGCGCCGCATGCGATCGGCGCGCGCCGAGCCAATTTCTGGGCTACTGACGATGGCTAGCAATTGTCCCTGTGCAACGATGTCCCCAGGTTTGTGGAGCATTTCGATCACAATTCCGCTGGCCGCCGAACGAACTTGCACATGGTGGTTTTCGTCGTATTTGATTCGGCCAGGTACCACGACTTGAGACTGTGAAACGCGTTTTATCGCCGAACCAATCTCGATTTTTGCAGCCGACAGTTTGTCGGGTTGGAGAATTACTTGGTCGCGATCAATCTCTGCGGCATCATTGGGTTCCTGAGCGATCGGATCTTGGTCCGCTGGTTCTTTGTATAAATGCCAACTCCACCATAATCCACCGATAATCGACAGGACCAACAGTGGGACAATCAACCTTTGGATGCTGCCACGCATAATAGACTCTCGAATAATCGTGTGCTGAGCAAGCCGCTTTGTGCAGGCCGGAAATCTGTGATTTGAAACCGATGAACTAAATGACGTCGGTTTCAATCGCACGTACTTCGGTTGTACGAACATCGTTTAAGGGGCGAAAGAATTCCCCAGATGGATTTACGTTCAACAAATCGCTACACCGAGTACCGCGCGAGCACTGGCCGATAATACGGCGGATATTAAGAAACCAGACGCACCATTGCCTGGCAGTCTGGCGGATGTCAACTCTCGATCGACGAGGAAACTTCTCCAGTGAACCACGTTTGCAACGTGCAACTCTCGCAGTTCGCTGTCTGCCGCAATATTGTGTCTTATATCAAGTCGAAGATCAGGAGTGTTCCAAGGGCCAAGTTCGGCCAAATCAGTTGTTTCTCCCCAATGGTCGGAAGAACTCGGTAACAAATCGCGAGGCATCAAAAAATGAAAATGCCAATCAGTCGAAGTTTCCCCGATTTCATTGAGATGGTGTTCGGCGACATGCTTTAGCAAGACGATATCGTCAACCCAACCTTCAGGTTCCAACGAGTGTGAATGGACGACTGGTATCGGACCTCGCCACAAACCCAAACACAGCACCCAGCACAATGCAGTCTTGCTGTGCACCAATGCGGCTTTTTTGAATTTGCGGCCATTTCCGCCAAACATAAATTGGGAACCTGTGTAAATTCTCCAGTTTGTCGCGCGACCAATGCTCGCTTCATTCTGTTCATCAAACGCATCGCTGTCAAACGAACACGCCAGAATAGTGAATGCGAGCCACAAATCGCCTTTGCTGTTCACCAAACTTTTCAACTGCAGATTTCTCGCAATACCTGGCGAGCTGCATCGATTGTCTGGTCGATCAATTCAACCGAATGACAGCTAGAAAAGAATAGTGCTTCAAACTGGCTGCACGGCATGTACACACCTCGTTCAATCAGGCCCCAAAAGTACTTGGCGAACAGGGCTCGATCACAGGTATTGGCTTCGCGCCAACCAAAAACGTCTTGGTTGCAAAAGAACAAAGTCATCATGCTGCCAATGCGCTGGACGCGGTGCGCGATGCCGTTCTCAGCGGCAGCGCTCGCCAATCCGTTTGCCAGCCGTTGGCCTTGCTGTTCTAGGAAAGCGTAGGGAGCTTCGTCGCGCAAGATTCGCAGTGTCGTCGCGCCAGCGGCTGTGGCCAGCGGATTGCCGCTAAGTGTGCCGGCTTGAAAGACCTTTCCGGCAGGTAGCACTTGGTCCATCAAGTCCGCTCTTCCACCGTACGCTCCTAGCGGCAATCCGCCACCTACAATTTTCCCGAGTGTCGTCAAGTCAGGTTGGATGCCGTACAACGCCTGGGCGCCACCGTAGTCAACGCGAAAACCGGTCATGACGTCATCGAAAATCAGCACCGTTCCATATCGGGTGCATAATGCTCGGACAAGCTGAAGAAATTCGTTCTTCGGCGGCACGCATCCCATATTACCAACGATCGGCTCGAGGATGACGCCTGCGATCTGGTTACCAAATTGATCGAACGCCTCCCGCAATGCTTGAGCATCGTTGAACTCCAAGACCAAAGTATCGCGACTAGTTCCTTCGGTCACTCCCGGTGAATCTGGAACTCCCAAAGTTGCTGCTGCACTGCCCGCAGAAACTAATAGACTATCGACGTGCCCATGATAGTTGCCTGAAAACTTGACAATTTTTGCACGGCCAGTCGCACCGCGAGCCAACCGAATCGCGCTCATCGTGGCTTCGGTTCCGCTATTGACCAGACGGACTCGTTGGATGCTAGGAACGGCCGCGATGATCAATTCTGCCAATTCGCTTTCCGCTTCCGTCGGTGCACCAAAGCTGGTACCGCGAACGGCCGCTTGGTGAATTGCTTCGATAACTCTCGGATCGGCGTGTCCCAGGATCATTGGGCCCCAAGATCCGATGTAGTCGATGTACCGATTCCCATCGATATCGAATAAATACGGTCCTTCGCCTCGGTCCATAAACAGGGGTTTACCACCTACCGCACCAAAAGCCCGAGCAGGACTGTTTACGCCTCCAGGGAGTAATTGGCAAGCACGTGCGAAAGCTTGTTCAGATCGAGTTCGCGATTGCATCATCGTTTTGGTAAGCCCTTTAATTGTGATAATCGACATCACTCTCGGGATTGTAGCAAACTGAAAAATCGTGCCTATCTATCGCGAGGGCGATTAAGACTGCGCTGAAAATTATTGCTAAGTTGTTGGACGCCCACCAAAACATACGATTAGAGTTTCGCTTGTTTGCCCTTATACCGCCGGTAAATACCCGATGTAACTACCAAAAAAACTCCTTGAAAACAGGCTAATTCGGGTGGCATTGTTCTATTAGTAACGCTATGGTTATATAACCAATGCTGAGGGGCATTTATTGAGGGGTAAAAAATGAAAGAGTATCGCGACGGCTGGACGATCAAGTTGATTACGCGTCCTGGTATAAGGGAGCGTTTGGATCCTCCGACGAGCATCGAAGAATTACTCGCACCGCCGGGAACAGTTTGCTCAAGCCTGCAAAACGGCTTGGCGGATCGATCTGATGCGATTGAGTGTCTGCGGTTGACGGTAGAAAACGAATTAGAAGCACTGAATTACTTGGAGAGCCGGTCGTCCGAAAACTCTGAGGCAGTAGTCGAGGTTCGTAAACGCCATCGGGCCTATTTGATTGCAGCAAAATCGCTTGTTGAGCAAGAAATTGCGAGCGCCCAAGCCTAACTGGCGACATTAATGGTCTTTTGTTCTATGGTGCGAAATAGGCAATTTCGGGCCTACAAACACAGTCTGGCAGGAATGAAAATC